>DATHIE010000725.1:0-7004 GCA_035316905.1 Chryseolinea sp.
GAGAGCGCGATTGATCGCCCAGTCCGGATTAAGGAAGTTAGAAATCGACTACGTACTTCTTTCTGTATTCCAGCGGGCTATAATGCGTTACTGCCTTGAACTGACGATTAAAATTGGAAAGGGTATTGAACCCACTGTCGTAGCATATCTGCGAAACAGTCATCCTTTGACCAGTAAGCAGCTTACAGCTATATCCGATCCTGATCTCCGTTAAGAAATCAGAGAACGTTTTATTGGCGTGAACTTTAAAATAACGGCTGAACGAAGTCGGGCTCATGTTTGCAATGGCAGCCACCTCATCAAGGCTGATTTTCTCACGGAAGTTTTTCATCACATACGCGTGAACACTGTTCATCCGGTCTGTTTCTGTTTCCTTCATGGAATTGGAGTATCCATCGCTGGCTAACAACCTATACTCTGATGAATTGGCCATAATGTTCAAAAGACTCAGTAACATCAGCACACGATCAAAATCGCTGACGGGCAGCATGCCATGCATAATGTTTATCATTTGCTGCGAAGCGTCTCCATGGATTTCCATTCCGCGCTGCGCTTTTTGAAAGAGTTGTTTGATCTTGTACATCTCGTTCTTCTGCAGGAAATCCTTTCCGAAAAAATTTTCCGGAAAATAAATAACAATGCCCTCGGTTGTCAGGTCATTGTTTTCCTTAAAATATTCATGATCACTTTGCCAGAGATGCGGGAGGTTGGGACCGGTAAATACCAGATCTCCATTATTAAATGGACTCACATGATCTCCGATGAATCGCGTTCCAGTTCCTTTCAATACGAGAAACAATTGATACTCAGGATGAAAATGCCAGTTAGGATCGAAGTAAGGTGCACTCAAGTACTTGATTTCAAAAGCGCAGTTTTCTGAAATAGGTGATTTTTGGAGAGCGGCTCGCATATAAATTCATTAAACCACCAACCACTGATGGTACTTATTTACCCTTCCTAAATACAGAAAGGTAAATTATATGTCAAAATAAAGTCATTTTTTGATAAAAAACAGCAATCGATTGCGTCCTTCTTGAGAGAACTTAGTCGCCTCATAAACCAGAACCGCTATGCGACTTCTTGCTATTTTATTCTGCCTGCTGCTTTTCATTTTCTACTCGTGCGACAGGCGATCAGCGTTGTTACGAGATGATTCCGGTAAAGTTGAAATCCTCTTCTTAGGACATGATAGTGAACATCATAATGCGGCAATCTACTTGCCTTTGTTGGCATCCCACCTTGCTATAGAAGGGATCAACTTTACTTATACCAGTAATCCTGATGACCTCAATGCTGAAAATTTAAGTAAGTATGACGGACTGATGATCTATGCTAATCACGAACAAATCACTCCCGAACAAGAGAGCGCTCTATTGAAATTCATTGAAAAAGGAGGAGGTTTTATTCCCGTGCATTGCGCCAGTTTCTGTTTTCAAAACTCACCAAAATACATTGAGCTGGTAGGAGGTCAGTTCCTGAGACATAAGACGGATACATTCACCACATCCATTATTAACAAAGACCATCCAATCATGAAGTCATTGCACGAGTTTTCCACGTGGGATGAAACCTATGAACATGACAAACTCGCGAAGGATATAACGGTTTTAATGGAACGTGTGGAAGGTGAACATCACGAACCGTGGACCTGGGTCAAAGAGTTTGGAAAGGGACGGGTATTTTATACGGCCTATGGTCATGACGAACGCACCTGGAACAATCCAGGATTTCATCAACTCGTCAAGGAAGGTATCTTATGGGCAGTTGGCGATGACACAAAACAAAAGTGGGAGCAATATAGAAAGCAACTTCCGACACTCGCGTACCACGATGAAGCGGGAATCCCGAATTATGAAAAGCGGGATCCCGCGCCCCGTTATCAGGAGCCACTATCCCCGGAAGAATCTGCGAAATTAATACAGGTACCCGTCGGTTTTGATCTTCAACTATTTGCTTCCGAGCCTGACATTATCAATCCCATCGCGATGGAATGGGATGAGAAGGGCAGACTTTGGGTAGTTGAAACAGTGGACTACCCGAATACAGTACTGGAAGATAAAAGTGCCGGCGACGATCGTATCAAAATTTGTGAAGACACCGATGGCGACGGTAAAGCGGATCAGTTTACTGTATTCGCTGAGAAGTTAAATATTCCCACAAGCATGGTGTTTGTAAACGGAGGCATTATTGTTTCCCAGGCACCCCACTTCTTGTTTTTGAAAGACACCGACGGCGATGACAAAGCCGATGTCAGAAAAATAATCATAGACGGGTGGGGTACCTTCGACACACATGCCGGTCCATCCAATCTTAAATATGGATTTGACAATCATATCTGGGGCGTAGTCGGATACTCAGGTTTTGAAGGTCACATCGCCGGTGAAAACAGAAAGTTTAATCAGGGCGTCTATCGCTTCAAACCAGATGTATCAAGTTTTGAAGTCATGACGAACACCAGCAACAACACCTGGGGGTTAGGATTTACAGAGAGCAACGACGTCTTCGCTTCAACAGCAAACAATACGCATAGTGTTTTTATGGGTATCCCCAATAAGGCGTTGCGGGATGTCGGGTTGACAGAGTTGACCGGAAGTACTAAAATTGACGGGCATTATGCGATGCATTCCGTCACCGATAAGGTGAGACAGGTGGATGTATTCGGAGGCTTTACTGCTGCGGCCGGACATAACTTCTACACGGCCCGCATCTATCCAAAAGAGTTCTGGAACAATATTGCATTTGTGACTGAACCGACCGGTCACGTGGTTCACATTGCCCGGATCGAAAAAAATGGTGCGGGATTTCTGGAAGAAGATGGATGGAACCTGTTTGCCAGCGCCGACGAATGGGTAGCTCCAGTTGATGCCAAAGCGGGACCTGACGGAGCCGTTTGGGTGCTTGACTGGTATAACTTTATTGTTCAACACAACCCAACGCCTACAGCTGAGCGTGGCGGATTTGCAGGTACCAATGGAAAAGGAAATGCTTACGAAAATCCACTTCGTGACAAATCGCACGGACGTATCTGGCGGGTGGTGAGCAGAGGAGCAAAAGAATACGAACCTCTTGCATTGGACAAAGGAAGGCCTGGAGACCTGCTAGACGCTCTAAGCAACGACAATATGTTTTGGCGAATGACTGCTCAGAGGCTGCTGGTGGAACGAGGCAACCTGGATATACTCCCAGGGTTGTTTGATCTGGTGACAAATAAGGAGACGAATGAATCAGGTGATAATTATGCGGCGATACATGCGCTCTGGACTATTGATGGCCTTGGCGCGGTTAGTAAGGACGATAAGGCTGAAGGCATCGTCAAGGATGCTCTTATTCATCCTTCCGCAGGCGTAAGAAAAGCTGCCATTCAAATACTTTCCCAATCACTTTGGACGGAGGAGTCAATAACAAAATCAAACGTGTTGAACGACAAAGACCCCAACACGCGATTGGCTGCCATAGTTTCGCTCGTTGAAGTAACTCCATCAGAATCACTCGGTAAAACACTCTATGCGTTGAGCCTGGAGGAAAGTGTGAAGACAGACGAGTGGCTGTCGAAAGCAGTGTACGCTGCTGCCTCTCAGCATCGCAAGGGATTCCTCGACGCATTCCTTGCTGCAAATCCAGACTACAACGAGCAGAAAGCAAACGAGAAGAAACGTGAAGCAAAAGACTACGACGATACCTCGTGGAAAACGATGGAACTACCACAATACATTGAAACCGCCGGTCTAAACGTCGATGGCGTCATTTGGTTCAGGAATGTTGTTGATGTGCCGGCGAGTGGATCCGGAAAGAACGCAACGCTTTCACTAGGCGCCATCAATGAGTCGGATGTGACATATGTCAACGGTATCAGGGTGGGTGGTCTCGAAAGAAACCCCAGGGAGAAGCGACTCTACCTGCTGGGAAGTGGCATTCTGAAGCCCGGCAAAAATGTGATTGCAGTCAGAGTAGAAGATCTTGGGGGCAGTGGTGGCATGAATGGCAATCCTGAAGACATGTTCCTTCAGGTGAGTGGGAAGAAAATATCATTGACGGGAAATTGGAAATTTGAAGTTGAAAAGCTTTACGGTTTGCGCAATCAAAGTATGTTTTACGGTACTTCCATCGGAAAGGTCTTTGCTGATAACTTCCTGAATCATGCTGCAGCCCCGGAAGCGGCAACATCATCAGACGGCGCTACCGTGATAAAGATCAAAGTCATAAAAAATGAAATGAAATATGATCTGAAGTCATTTACTGTGGAAGCTGGTAAGCCTGTAGAAATAATTTTTGAAAATCCCGACTTCATGCAACACAACCTCGTGATCACTCAGGTCGGCGAGTTAGAAACTGTTGGCAAAGCAGCAGATAAGCTGGCTTCCGATTCGAAAGGAGCAGAGAAAAACTATGTACCTGATCTTCCCGAAGTCCTCTTTTCAACTAAACTCGTAAATCCCCAACAAACCGTAACCCTTAAGTTTACAGCACCATCTAAAGCAGGGGACTATCCATTTGTTTGCACCTTCCCAGGTCATTGGTCTATAATGAATGGAACGATGAAGGTCGTTTCGTCAAATCCCTTATAATCTAACTAACAACGGTGTGAGCCTGAATATAAAATATAGTGTAAGTACCTGGCTGTGGACATCTCCTTTCACGACAGAAACGATTGCGCTCTTTCCGAAGATAAAATCGATGGGTTTTGATGCGGTCGAAATTCCTGTAGAATATCCTGAAATGATTGACGCGAAAAAGGTTGGCGATGCACTTCAGTCAAACGGATTAACTCCTGTCGTCTGCGGCGCTTTTGGTCCGACTCGCGATCTCACGAATGACGATATTACGATTCATGAAAATTGCTTCCGCTATATCATTCAGTGTCTGAATCTATGTAATGCCTGGAATGGAAAGTTTTTAGCCGGCCCGATGTATTCCGCAGTTGGTAAAGCCAGAATGGTTTCTTCGGAACAACGGAAAATCGAGTGGGAGCGGGCGGTTACAAATCTGCACAAAGTCAGCAAGCTCGCCCACGAGAGAGGACTAGAGATTGCACTGGAGCCACTAAACCGGTTTGAATCGGACATGATCAATACCGCCGAAGATGTGTTGCGTTTAATCAATGATGTCAATCACCCGGCGGCAAAAGTATTGTTGGATGGATTTCACATGGCCATTGAAGAACGGAATATTGAACAGGCCATCACTGCCGTGGGTAATAAACTGATCCACGTGCAAGTGTCGGAAAATTATCGGGGTACACCAGGCACAGGTCAGACTCCATGGGATTGTTTTAAGAAAGGTTTGACGAATATCAACTATAATGGAGCTGTATCTATTGAGAGTTTTACACCGGAAATAAAAGAGCTGGCAGGTGCAGTTTGTATCTGGAAAAATCTCGCACCAAGTCAGGACGGTTTTGCGCAGGAAGGGATCAACTTTTTAAAAAGATTATTAAACGATTAACACATGAGCAGTAACCCTGTTAACATCGCGATTGTAGGATTGGGCTTCGGCGCTGAATTCATCCCCATCTATCAGAAATATCCGGGTGTAAAACTGGATGCTATCTGCCAGCGCACAAAATCCAAAGTGGATGAAATAGGAAACGCATTCGGAATTAAGAAGCGATATACGGACTATGATGAATTGCTTAATGATTCTGATATCCATGCAGTCCATATAAACACACCAATTCCTGACCATGGCATTCAATCAATCAAAGCGTTAAAGGCGGGGAAGCATGTGGCTTGTACCGTTCCCATGGCGACCACTGTCGAGGAGTGCGAAGAGATAGTACGTCTTACGAAAGAGAAAGGCCTCACCTATATGATGATGGAGACAGTGGTGTATGCCCGTGAGTTCCTGTTCATGAAAGAACTCTATGAAAAAGGAGAGTTGGGCAACGTTCAATTCATCAAAGCGAGTCACCAGCAAGATATGGATGGGTGGCCGAACTATTGGCCCGGACTTCCACCGATGTATTATGCGACGCACTGTGTAGGCCCTGTATTAGGTTTACTTCGTAAAGAAGCGGCCTACGTTTCCTGTTTTGGGTCAGGTACGATTCGTGAGGACTTACAGAAACATTATAATTCTCCTTACGCAGTAGAGACCACTCACATTAAACTAAAGGACTCAGATGTCAGTGCGCATGTATACCGGTCGTTGTTTGATGTAGCCCGCCAGTATCGCGAAAGTTTTGAAGTATATGGTTCAAAAAAATCTGTGGAATGGCCGTTGATAGAAGGGCAGCCATTGGTTATGCATACCGCTAAAAAACCGGAACACGAGATTCCTCAAGAAGTAACATGCCCGGACTTCGCAAAATTGCTACCGGAACCAATTCAACGCTTTACTACAAAGGGCGTATACGATGCCGATGAACACCAGCATCTTTCCTTTACGCAAGGAGCTGGACACGGTGGATCGCACCCACATTTGGTACATGAATTTATTAGCGCACTTGCTCAAAACAGACAACCCTACCCGAATGCTGTTCAATCAGCAAACATAACTTGTGTGGGAATACTTGCACATGAATCAGCTAAGCAGGGAGGGAAGATCATTGCATTGCCGGAGTTTACGTTCAATGGGTGAAAGTGTCATCCAGAGCGTATTCTCTTTCCATAAAGGGATTGCTCATAAAGAATGGAGGCACGGAAGTGCTTAAAAGCATTGGGCTTTACCGCGAAGGATATCATTCAGGTTAGCTGTCCTGTTTCTTAATCAACATCAGCTCGAACGGAGTCAGGTCCTTCGCGTAAAATTCGCCTGTTGTTACCCAACTTGCAAACCCATTCCATTGGCGCAGTCCTATGAGAATGCAGCAAGCGCTCTGGATGACATTTTTAAGAGACGGGCATGAAGAACCATCCTCCACCCAAACCGTCATCCTGAGTTGAACACCTTGGACCAAGGAAAAAATTGGGTTATGACGTATGTTGCTTACGCAAAAAAGCATAGCAGCTACAAACCCCGTTTTGCGATTGGTGCCTGAAGAGCCCGTTCCTGAGTTTGGGACTGTT
>DATHIE010000726.1:0-2533 GCA_035316905.1 Chryseolinea sp.
TTCGGGTTTCTTTTTATGATAATCTTGTTCAGACATCCAGTTAAGTCCAAAAGTGACCAGTAATTGCATATCCGTAGAGGACCATCCTGTCTGTAGAAAAAATCGTTGTCATCGATCTGCGCCGGCTCCTTAGGAGGCACCTACACGCACGCGTCATAGCATAACGGTTAGTGATCTTGAAACTGCATTTATATGGGATTTTACTGATATTTGATTGATAAATTGCCTACTGCGCCGGTTACAAATTAGCCATTAAAGAGGATACAGCCGGGATGGCCGCTATGAATTTTGATCAATAGCATATGTATAAAACGACCAAAATGTTAAAACAAATTTTGACTACCTCGCTTCTGTCTTTTGGTATCGTATCATCCTTATTTGCTCAAAACAGCGCCGATCAAAAGCGACCATTGATGAAGATCGATGTGTTAATTGATGGTAAGCCGTTTACAATTCACGATGGCGATACGCTGAAATATGATTCCAAGTCTATTGTCGTAAGGACTTCTCAGTATATGACCTTTGATTTTGAGGCATTATTCTTTGATTTTCCAAAACATTTTTCAAGCGAATTTGTGCATGACGAAGGCTATAAGACGTGGACGCTTGATGGAAATAATTTTGTGATCATGTATTTTGTATTCGACATGCCGATCGAATCGGATGCCTTTATAAAAGAAATGGTGGATAAATTTGGCAAGAAAAACTGTTCTTTATCCGATAGACGAACCAGGTTAGGAAACATTGACCTTGCTGGCAAAAGGATAAATATAACGTTGGTTGGCGTAAAACTGACTTATGATATTTTCTTATTGAAGACAAATGACGGAAAGACACATTACCTTGCCTTTCAGGATACCAAAGGTGACGATGGATCTGAATCACAAGAAGGACTTGAAGCCCTGGATGTGTTAAACAAGACTATCAAACTGAAACAATAAAACGACGACTTCCTGAAAGCCGGAGAAACATCTACCGTTGACCTCAAACAAATGTTACAATGAACAAGCAATTACTTAACGATTACAAAAAATGGTTGTTATACAGTTTTGACAACCAGGGATTTGAGAATTACTACAACCTGTTCAAGGCCCTGCAAACTTCAACCTCGTTCGGAAGTGTAACGATCATGAAATCTATCAATGATGAACAACCGCGCTATACAATTTCCGTGGCTAGTATCGGTGAAGAGCTTGAGGTAACCGAAAAACAAAGAGTTGAGTTTTTGAAATATCTTACTGATAATTATTTCAAGACGGCGGAGGTCGACGAAATCATGACGGAAAGAATTCGTCAATCAGACGTGGATAAAAACCACAAGTTTATTGAACCTAAGAATCAAGATTTCATTGACAAAGGATCTAGCTACAAGGTAAAGCCCCATCCGAAAGAGACGACGTATTTTAACATTAGACTGATAATAAGTTTGATTTTCTACGTGATTATTGTGGGAATGATCGCATATGGTATAATAAGTGATATGTCAATGTTATTTGGCGTCCTGGCTATGGTGCCAGTAGTGCTTGTTCTGGCATTAATGTTTAAAATCGTAAAAGGCATTTTCGTTGGACAAATCAGGGGAAATTCGATTCGGGTCACCAAAGACCAATTCCCCGATATTTATGAAATCATAGAAGAGCAAGCTCGAAAAATAGGTGTGGCTGTACCTGAAATCTATATTATGTCAGGGGAGTTCAACGCTTTTGTGACTAAGCTCTCCAGGTCGCATATCCTTATGATCTATTCTGAAGTAGTGGAGACAGCGCTCAGGGGAAATTATGATGTGTTAAAATACCTTACCGCTCATGAGCTATGCCACATCAAGCAAAGACATTTAGCCAAAGACGAATATTTGTTGCCCTCCCGGATAATTCCATTTCTTAGTCTCGCGCATTCACGCGGCTGCGAATACACCTGTGATCGGGCTGGATATGATTTTTCACCCAAAGGTTCGATTGAAGGAGTTCTCATCATGACCACCGGAAAAGAGATTTATTCAAAATTTAGTGTTGAATTGCACATTAAGAACGCAGTCGAAAATGAAGGGTTTTGGACCTGGTTCAGTGAAAAATTCCTCACGCATCCGCACCTGTATAAGCGCCTTATTGAGATTAAGTCGTATAGCAAATACAATTGATCATTCAGAGAATGAAATATGAGTGATATTTTACGACAACAAATAGATAGAATATCACCACTGACGGACACAGAGTTTGACTACGTCCTGTCGCACTTTACAAAAAGGAAATTCAAAAAGCACCGGTTTGTAGTTCAGGAAGGGCAGTTGGTTGAGAATGATTTTTTTATTCTCGAGGGCTGTCTGAAATCATATAGTACGGACGCGAGTGGGAAGGAACACATCATTCAATTTGGGCTGCAGGATTGGTGGATTACAGACTATGAGGCCTATTACAATCAGACATTAGCCACAGTAAACATCGACTGCATCGAAGAAAGTGTGCTGTTGTGTCTCACTTTCAACAATCGCGAAAAGCTGTGTGCTGAGATGCATAAAATAGAGCATTTCTTTCGT
>DATHIE010000727.1:0-3602 GCA_035316905.1 Chryseolinea sp.
CGACGAGCACGTTGGGCCAAATCCTTGCGGCAGGAAATCTTGCAAGTGTTCAATTCTTTATCAATGGAATCAAGACTCAGACGCGCGGCTTGGATTTCGTGGTAAGCTATAGGAACATTGGCCTAGGAAGCGGAACGCTTGGTATAAACCTTGCTGGAAACTACAACATCTCCAATGAAATACTTGGTAGTCCGAACGATCCTCCCGCTATCAGCGAGGCCGGCGCCACAATCCTTAACACACAAGTTAAATCCTTGTTACAGGAAGGCCGTCCAAAATACAAGGTAATTCTAGGTTTTGATTACGCTATCAAGAAGTTCAATGTTGTATTCAGCAATACGTTGTTTGGACCAACTAAATTTCAGGATCTGGACAATGGAGGTAGCGCGATGGAAAATATCAAACAAGAGTTCAAGCCAGGTATCGTATCCGATCTTAACATTGGCTACAACTTTTCGAGGAGCTTTTCGGCATCCATCATGATCAACAATATATTCAACGTACTACCTAAATGGGAACTGAAAGCGCTGAATGCTGAAGGACAGGCAGTGCTAGATGATCCTGAAGACAAAAACCTCCTGGAAGGTTTCCTTGCCTTCAGCGGCCGTTACAGTATACTTGGTTACAATGGCTCACAGTTTAGCCAGTTGGGTACAATATTCATGGGACAACTTACCTTCAAGTTCTAATTAGAATTGGGTCAACTAAAGAAGGCTGCCCGATCAAGGCAGCCTTTCTTTTTTCAGTTCGCTTTGCTTATGATCTCGTCATAAATCTTTCGTGCGTGATCGTAGGCTTGCTGGGCGGCTGCCATTTCCTCAGCCCTGAACTGTTCGTTTTTCATCTTCCAGCATTGGTCGACAGCTTCACGACACCACTGTGCGCTTTTTTTCTCTGCTATCGGCTTTCCGTTGACGATCACAAAGATCGGATTAGTGTGTGCAGTTTGATAAATTCTTATTGCTACCCAACTTGATTTCGAAATAGGATACGTAAACTTCACATCCTGCCATTTTCCGTCTGCGGCAATTTCCTTCTTTTCTACCGGCGATCCATTTACGATTAATTCCACAGGTAACATTCTGGATTTGCCAACTCTCGCTCTCTCAACATGCCAATACGGTGATTGATAAGGGGTCCTGGCCGCGATAATTGCCCCGATCTCGTCTTGTGTTTCAGTAAGGAAACCAGCCGCTTTAACAGATACATTCAGCGTCGTCTTACTTTTTACCTTCAATTCGCTTTCATTTTCTCCCAATGCCACACTGTTAATTGAAAAATCGATAAGATGGGAATAACCATCAGATACATAACTTTTTCCTTTTTTGATAGCTTCCATATATCCGGCAAAATCAAGCTTATCCAACTTGGCATAAATTCTCGCCCGGCCTACACGCTCATCTGAAATGCATGGAAAATCTGTTTCGCCACTAATTCTGGTGCGGAATCCGCTGTTGAGAGTATGATACCACATATTGAGCTCCATGGGAGCAGGTGTATCACCCGCTGAGTAGAAGTCGATGACCTTATGTGTAACTGTTACAACATATTCGTTGGCACCAATCCCATCCATCTTCGGCGTAACATAATTCGGCAGCTCTCCTGTCGGACTAACAGGAGCAAGGCCCCACCCGGAATGTGCATAGCCAGTCACTGCGCCCTGAGCTTTTGCCCACTGAAGTACCGGAAGTGTCCACGTTGGCCATTGCTCAACAGTAGTAGTGTTTGGATAATCATCTTCTTTCAGGTTAAGAAGGACGATGTGTCCTGCATGAGATGAAGGAAATCCGGAAACTTCGATGTCATAACGTAAAAGATTAGTCTTGTCTGAAAGGGGATGATCCTTACCAGTGAAGAATTGCTTCTGGTAATACCAGCTTGGACCCCAGGTAAGATTGCTTCCCAGATTCAGATCCTCACCTACCACCTGCCTCCACATATGCTCCGGTAGTACACCTTCCTCAGGACTCTCATAATGTGCGCAACCTGCTGCGTGTATGTGATGATCGGCACTGTACCAGCCCATCGCAGCCATATGAATCCATCTCTCGAGCTTGATGCCAATCGTCAACGAATCTACTTTCTCCGGAACTGTTATCTCTTTTTGCTGAGTTTTGTATTCGGGACCTTTTCCAAACGTTATGTGATATTTGCCTGGCGGGAGGTAAACGTGTTCACCATCTGCCCGGTAGACCTGAGGTTGGAAGAAAAAATCCGGGTATGTATCTCTCGAAGCCAACCGTCTAGACGGCAAAGGATATATTCCTAATAATTTTTTCTCATCCGATAACTTATAATCTGGCTTCTTATTGGTTGGTTCTTCCCAATGCCTCGCCATTGCCCGTGAAAGTCTGTAGTCATCAGGAAAATAGGATTCCGATTCGCTGTTGTCCAGTCTTCCGACTCCATCTATGATAACCAAAGATGCCATTGCAGACTTGTTGTTCTCATCCTTGATATCAAAAACAACCTTAACTCCCGGTTTTATGTCGAACAAAATATCAATCGTATTTCTAAAGCCTATGTCCTGACTTCCTTGGCCGACGTTGAATCCAAGCTTAGCTTCCTTCTTTCCTTGTGCACGCGTGTAGATCTGCACCACGGTATATTCGAGTCCCAGGCCTGAAAGACGCGGACGCAATGGTCGCCCTTGATACATGTGGACTTCGAGGAATCTATTGTCAAGTTGGCCCGGAGTCAATGCATTCTCTGCCTTCATCCGGTGGGCCGACGTTGATCCATGCAGTACTGGTTCAGCATTAGGGCTTTCTGCCTCAAGTTCAGCAAGGACATGTGCCTGGTTGTTTACTTTCAAAAGAAATGAAGACCAACCCTCCTGCATCAGTACAGGCTTTGCTGGACCTTGCACCACTTTTACACGTGATTCCGGGTTAATATCCACCATGGCCAAGCAATATGGGTCAAGAATGTGCTGAATCATCTTAACACTTTCCTTGTCGAGTTTTTTGTTCGACAACGACTGCAACAGCTGGATATCGTATCCGGGTAACGGATTCCCTATAAATGTCAATGCTTCGCTAATACGCAAGACCTGCGCCATCAGTGGCTGAGGTTCGATGTTTTCGATTAAAGGTAGGGGAGAACCTGGTGCTGGTTCAGGATGATGCTGAGCAACAGCTTCAAAAGTCAAAATGAGAAATGACAAGAACAGACCTGATGTTTTCATTGTGGTGGGGATTTCAGTATCAATTTACCAAAACCACCCACTTTCTTGTTCACACCGGCGCCATAAAGTTTAACGCTTCTGAAATCGTCTACTTCGCTGCCGTTCGTTCAATCTCACGAAGATTTTCCAGCTTTTTGTTTCTCAAAAAGCCATTGATATCTTCAAAATGTTCTTTTATCCTCTTGTTGCCGAATTCAAAAACCTTTGTTGCAAGTCCATCCAGGAAGTCGCGGTCGTGTGACACTAAAATGATCGTTCCGTCGAACGCCTGAAGAGCGTCTTTAAGGATGTCTTTTGTTTTAATGTCAAGGTGGTTAGTAGGTTCATCCAGGATCAACACGTTCACCGGCTGGAGCAAGAGTTTTAACATGGCAAGCCTGGTTTTTTCACCGCCGGAAAGCAACTTGACCTTTTT
>DATHIE010000728.1:0-5401 GCA_035316905.1 Chryseolinea sp.
GTCCGCACTGGTACTGGCCGTTGTAAAGCTGATCTTATCACTCCACCTATCCGTTTCCACAAAAAACTTCAGGTGACCAATGGTTAGCTGTTGTTGTTTTAATTGATTAAAAATGGATCGGATGATCTGGCGTATCGCAAATCCACCATTTCCGAGGGGTGATTGAACGACAATGCTTTTATCCAGCCAGGCCAGTTGAGCTTCACCATTTCCATATACGTCGTAACCGATCGTAAGAGATTCCCTGTCTCCACGAGAAGCTAATTCATCCAACGTATCAAGCCACGTGACGATGTCTTCGTGTTTATGTGAATTTTGATAAACTATTTTTTTTCCAGTATACTCTTTGCGAATTGCTTTATCAGCAACTGCCAGCTGTTCCTTTGTTATGAGGTCTACTTTGTTGAGAACTATCAAGTCTGCTTCCTCAAGTTGCTTTTTGTAAATATATCGAACAGACTCTTCAATGAAGGACGCCCTTCCCTCAATGAAAGAAACGAGCATATCAACATCGGCAAAAACGGCAACGACCACGCTGATATCAGACTTGTAATGCAGAAGCGGTTTTGCAACAGTGGCAATTATGTCGGTACACGATCCAACGGATTCAGCAAAAACGATATCCGGCTGATTGTTTGCTTCCAGCGATTGTAACTGTGCGTCCAGGTCATCATAACGACAGCAAAAGCATCCGTTTGAAACTTCTCGGGTGCTGATGCCCAAACTTTTCGCGAAAGCGCTGTCCACTTGCTGATCGCCCTGATCATTGGTAATCATAGCCACTCTTTTTCCTTCGGCCATTAGGTGTTGACAGGCATGCACTATCGCCGTTGTTTTACCGCTACCCAAAAAACCACCTGCCAGGATCAATTTCATCAGCGCCAATTTTTTATTTGAATATAAATATTTGAGTTCCGAATACAACCAGTTTTCTAAAGCAGATCAAAAGGTTATATTGACTTTATCAACCATAGTATTATGAAGAAAGACAGCAGAAGGACATTCCTAAAGAAGCTTGGAACAGGTGGCGCGGCTGCCATCCTGCCGATAACGCTGCCAGTTGCTGCCGCGGCTGAACAGGCAAAAAGCAATCGCACAAAAAATCTGAAAGCTGACCGAAGCTACAATGCAGCTTATGAAGGAGAGTATCTCAAAAGGTTGGCTTTCCCTATCGGCGGACTTGGCGCCGGAATGTTCTGCCTTGAGGGTACCGGAGCTATCTCACATATGTCAGTGAGAAACAAACCCGATGTCTTTCATAGCCCCGTTACTTTCGGAGCCATCGCAGTTAAAAACGTGAAGAATGGAGCCAAACTGGTCGAAGGTCCGGTGCCGGACTGGAAGCGGTTTGGTCAGCCCGATACCGGCAACGGATCGGGTAACTCGACATTCGGACTACCTCGATTCGAAAAAGCGTCGTTTCTAACTCGGTTTCCCTATGCGACGATCACGCTCACTGAAGAAGATTTTCCTTTGGAGGCCGAGATAAAAGGGTGGAGTCCATTCATTCCAACTGATCCTGATAACTCAGGATTACCTGTGGGCGCGCTAGAATACCGTTTCAAAAATAAATCCACACAGCCCGTGGAATGTGTCTTCTCGTATCATTCCAAAAATTTCATGAAGGCAAAACAGAATCAGAACGAGAAGAGCGGGAAGGATTTTATACAGGCCATTAACGGTGGCTTTGTACTATCGCAATCGGAAAAAGAATCGATACCCCAGGAGTTGGGCGACTTTGCAATTTTCACGAATGATTCAAACGTCGTTGTCGACCACTGTTGGTTCAGAGGTGGATGGTTTGATCCATTGACGATGACCTGGGAAACTATTCAAAAAGCAGAAACAAAAAAAGTGGAGGCCGTTGATGCCGGTGCTCCAGGGGCGTCGTTGTATGTTCCTTTTAATCTTGCGGCCGGGCAGGAAAAAACCATCCGCGTCATGATGGCCTGGTACGTGCCACTCACGGATCTGCGCTTTGGAAGTGAAGCTTCCGAAAAAGATAAGTGCGATCCTTCTACGGGTTGCTGTGGAACATCGGATCAGCTGGGAGAAAAGATTGCAAACGAAGAGTCTTATACTTCCGGAAAGTATAAACCGTGGTATAGCGGCAAATTCAAAAACGTTCGGGAAGTCGCTGAATATTGGACCAGGACTTATGATGACCTTCAGCAAAAGTCGGCTTTATTCCGCGACACTTTTTATTCCACCACACTGCCGGCCGAGGTAATCGAAGCAGTCGCGGCTAACCTCACCATTCTGAAGTCACCGACCATGATGCGTCAGTACGATGGGCGCCTTTGGAGTTATGAAGGCTGCGGCGACGGTTCGGGCTGCTGTCATGGTTCGTGTACGCACGTTTGGAACTATGCGCAGGCTGTGCCGCATCTGTTTCCTTCCATGGAAAGGACACTCCGGCATACAGAATTTTGTGAGAGCCAGAGCAGAGAGGGGCATCAGACATTCCGTTCAGCGTTACCCATCCGTCCCGTTGACCATAACTTTTATGCGGCGGCAGATGGCCAGCTAGGCGGCATCATGAAAGTATATCGCGACTGGCGCATTATTGGAAATTCGGATTGGCTGAAGAAAATGTATCCCATGGTGAAGAAGAGTATGGATTACTGTATTCAGACATGGGATCCCAAGCTCAAAGGCGTTATAGAAGAACCTCATCACAATACGTACGATATTGAATTCTGGGGACCGGACGGCATGTGCACCAGCTTTTACCTTGGAGCGTTAAGCGCGATGTTGGAGATGGGGAAATTCCTAAAAATGAAGAAAGATATTGACAATTATCAGAAGTTATATGAAAAGGGGAAGAAGTTTATTGAAACTGAATTGTATAATGGTGAATACTTTTACCAGAAGATAACAGTAGAAGGACTAAATGCACCCAACCCGATTGAAGCTTCTGTAAAGTCAATGGGTGGCGAGTATTCTGAGGAAGCGCGCAAGCTTCTTGAAAAGGAGGGACCTAAGTATCAGTTTGGTACGGGTTGCTTGTCGGATGGAGTGCTTGGTGCATGGATGGCTAACGTCTGCGGATTGTCCACGCCATTCGACGCGGATAAAATAAAAAGTCATCTGCAGGCAGTACACAAATACAACTTTAAAAGTGATCTCAGCGAACACGCTAATCCACAGCGTCCCTCATTCGCAATGGGGAACGAAGGAGGATTGTTGCTCTGCTCATGGCCCAAAGGTGGTAAGCTTTCATTGCCATTCGTGTATAGTGATGAAGTTTGGACAGGCATAGAATACCAGGTTGCGTCACACCTGATGTTGATGGGCAATACTAAAGAAGGTCTGGATATCGTCCGAGCATGCCGTGATCGATACGATGGTCGTGTACGGAATCCATTCAATGAATACGAGTGCGGCCATTGGTATGCACGTGCGCTTTCAAGCTATGGGTTGCTACAGGGGTTAACTGGCGTCCGGCTCGATGCTGTAACCCAAACGCTATACGTTGATTCAAAAATCGGCGACTTTACAACGTTCCTGTCAACCGAAACAGGATTTGGATTGGTGAGCCTGGCAGGAAGTAAAATTACAGTTAAGCCGGTGTTTGGGAAGATAGCTGTGACAAAAGTTAATTTGGCGGGGAAGGTTTCTGATTATAAGGTATAACCACATTTAATAATGTCATCCAGAGCGCATACTGCACTCTCATGGGACTGCGCCAATCGAATGGGTTTTGCGCCTTGAATAATAACAGGTGAATTTTTGCGCGATCCCGATAATTATCGGGACTGACTCCGTTTAAGCCGACGACTTTAAAACAGACCACAGCTAACCTGAATGAGGTCCTTCGCGATAAAGTCCATGCTTTTAATTAAACCCGTGCTTCCATTTCTTGCAGCAAGTTTTTAAAAGAAAAGAATGCGCTTAGGATGACATTTTGAAAGGGGATGTGTAAAAAACAGCAGACAGTGCATGACAGTTGTAATGCGCTATGACGTATTTTTACTTATCATGAACGCCATCCACTATTCTGAAATCCTAAAAATAAAAAGGGCTCTTTGTTTCATTGCCTTCGTTTCAATAAACCTGAACGCTTTGGGTCAAGCTACAGTCCAGGGACTAATGACCGAGGCATCCGTAACACCATTGGGTACCGATGAAAAAAAGCCCGCCTTCTCATGGCAGATGAAAGCAACCGGCCGTGGCTATCAGCAAACTGCTTATCAGATTCTGGTTACTGATGCCGGCGGGGCGATAGCGTGGGATTCAAAAAAAATCAACTCGGCGTCCTCTCTTAACATTCCATATGCGGGAAATCCGCTGCGGCCAACCACTCGGTACACGTGGAAGGTCACAGCTTGGGATCAAACAGGAGCCTCTGCATCGGCCTCGTCGTCGTTTGAAACAGGGCTGATGAACGCCGACCCAGGCCTTACCGCGTGGGACGGAGCAACATGGATTGGCGGTGGTAATGAAGACCTCGTATTCTATTCACACTACATGTCGATTTACAAGCTGAATTATACCGTTGCAATAAATGAAGGAAGCACAAAAGCAAGTTTTGTCATAGCGGCTAATGACTCGCGGCTGATGTCAAAGAACAAAAACACCTATCAGCTGGAAAATAAAAAAGATGAAAGCTATGTAAAACTTGAGCTTGATATTTCGGCCGTGGGAACTTCTCCTGAAGGCAAAGCGAAATTCAATGTCTATCGCGCTGGTTATTCTCCCAAAGATGTACCAGCCACACCGTTTGCCAGTTTCGAGATCGTAGCTAAACTCATCAACGCCTCCAATAAACACAAGGAACACAACATTGAGATCATCAGCAAGTTTGGAAAGATCGCTATCCTTATCAATGGCAACTCTGCATTTGATGGAAAAGCAAAACCACTGACGACAGGGCAGTTTGGACGGGATACGGGAGGGATCATGGTAAATCTCAATCCGGTTGGCGATGGTGGTGACTATGTTACCTATGGAATGTTGGCAGACATCGGTTTCGCGGCGGCAATTGGACAGAAGGCGAGCTTCTCCAATGTCAGCGTATCTTTTTTACGCAGCCCTTCCAATACCTTGTTCAAGGAAGATCTTTCAAAAGCCGTATACGAAGGCCTCTTCGCCGGGAGTGCCGGACTTAGTGTAAAGCAAAACAAGTACAACGTGGATGGTGGCGCGCAAGGTGTTCTTATTACGAGAGATCCAAGCCATAATTCAACGCCCATGTTGCGAACACAATTTGCAACCGGCACAAAAAATATCCGACAAGCACGCCTGTATGTGACGGCACGGGGTATCTATGAACTATATCTGAACGGAAAACGAGTAGGTGATGACTTCTTCAATCCTGGCCTTACTCAGTACAATAAGACTCATATGTATCAGACTTACGATGTCACAAGCCTGATAACCAAAGGAAACAATGTTTGGG
>DATHIE010000729.1:0-9139 GCA_035316905.1 Chryseolinea sp.
CGTTGCTGGACATCATTCAGCCTGATTTTATCTCGGGCAGTCCAGGCCAAGCGTTGACATCCCCAAACACAATCGTGCTTACAAAAAGCAAGGCGCAGAAGTTCTTCCCCCACGAGGATGCACTCGGCAAGGTATTTATGCTGAACAACGATGAGAAAAGACAATATACTGTGTCTGGCGTTGTCGATGATCCGCCATTAACATCCCACCTACAGTACCATTTTATCATGACGATGTCGGGTAAAGAGTTTTACGATGGGGAGCAATCGAACTGGATGAACAGCAACTATCCAACGTATGTAAAACTCCAGCTCGGCGTTGATCCACTGTTGTTGCAAAAGAAACTTTCGTCTGTTATCGAAAAATATTTCCTGCCTGAGGCCATTGCAACGGGAGAACCCTCGGCCGTCGAATGGACAAAGAGCCTGAGCTTTGAATTGCAGCCAATCGACGAAGTATATCTTAACCTTGACGGAGTCAATGATGGCTTGTCCCACGGCGACGTGCGATATATCTGGTTGTTCGTTGGTATCGCTCTATTTATTCTGATCATAGCCTGTATAAATTTCATTAACCTTTCCACGGCCCGTTCGGCCAGTCGCGCAAAAGAAGTCGGGCTCAGAAAAGTGGTTGGATCTATGAAACGAAATCTTATCGCCCAGTTCCTCACAGAGTCAATCGTGTTGAGTCTGATCTCTTTTGTGGCCGGTTTGTTGTTGACTGCGGCTGCTGTGCGCTATTTCAGTTTCCTGTTTGGAAAACCACTTTCGTTCCAGCTACAGGCGTGGTGGGTTTTTCCAATTCTTGGCGCATGTGCGATTGGTATTGGATTGATTGCAGGACTTTATCCAGCATTTTACTTATCATCCTTCAGACCGGCAGAAGTGTTGAAAGGGAACAAAAGTCTCGGTGTAAAGTATTCGGGACTGAGAAGCTCTTTAGTAGTGTTTCAATTCACAGTTTCAATCGTTCTAATTGTAGGCACGCTGATCATAGGCAAACAAATGGACTTTGTGCTCAACAAGAAGTTGGGATTTGACAAAGAGCAGGTGCTTCTTTTGCAGGGCACGCACACTCTAAATGATAAAATCACCACGTTCAAGGAAGAACTCCTGCGAGTACCCGGTGTGAGGTCTGCAACTATCAGCGACTATCTTCCGGGGGAAGGCGCCAAGAGAAATCAGAATCAATTTTCTATCGAAGGTGAGCCGAGGATAATGGCGCAAACTGTGGGTGCACAGCGATGGGAAGTCGACCACGACTACGTCAAAACCATAGGCCTTCAACTTCTGGAGGGGCGGGATTTTTCCGTCGAAATTGCGTCGGACTCACAGGCGTTCATAGTTAACCGTTCGATGGCAAGAGCGCTGAATCTCAAGGATCCCGTCGGAACAGTAATTACGAATGGATTCTTAAAACTTCCAATAATTGGCGTTATTGAAGATTTTCATTCCGAATCTCTCAGAGAAAACATCGAACCTCTTTGCCTGCAGATTGGAAGGAGCGCCAGTACAATCGCAGTAAAAATAAATACTTCGGATATGTCGTTGCTCATTCCCGAAGTTTCACAGGTGTGGAAGAAGTTTTCGTTACACCAACCTATACGTTTCACCTTCCTCGACCAAACGTATGCCCGCATGTACGACGATGTTCAACGGATGGGTAATATCTTCAGCAGTTTCGCGATACTTGCAATTGTCGTGGCCTGTCTTGGACTTTTTGCACTGTCGACGTTTATGATGGAGCAGCGGAATAAAGAGATCAGCATAAGGCTAGTGCTTGGCGCGTCTCTTAACAGTATTTTGAGGCTGGTAACGTTGAACTATCTTAAGCTAGTTCTTATCGCTATTGCGCTTGCAACACCCTTATCGATCTTTTTGATGCAGGAGTGGTTGAAAGAGTTTGCCTATCGAATAGATATTACGTGGCAGTTCTTTGCTATCGCCGGTATAATCTCTCTCTCTATAGCATTATTTACAATAAGCTACCAGTCTGTTCGCGCCGCGTTTACCAATCCGGTGGATAGTCTTAAGGAGCAATGAGGCAATGAGCAGTGATCAATGATCAATGAACAGTGAGGAATGATGAATGATGAATGGCGAAAGAAACAATGCAGGTGCGTTCTTTCGTGAAGGATCTGCTCCCTTCTTAGTCTGTCATCCAGAGCGTCTCGCTATGGATTAAAGCATGCACTTTTAGAAATAGAGATACACCTTAATTTTTGGTTAGTGCATTCTTGCGCGAAGGCTGCCTTTTTAGGTCTGTCATCCAGAGCGCTCTATGGATTAAAACATGCGCCCTCGAAATGGAAGTACACGTGTAATGGGGTCGATGCATTCTCGCGCGAAGGATCTGTCAAAACGTAAGGAAGGATTGTTAATTAATATGAGCATTACGCAAGCCTCTAGCATGTCCTTCGCGGATAGTTCATCAGGAATAATACAAAGCGTAAAATCCATTCCATTGGCGCAGTTTCTTGAAGGCAATGCAAGCGCTCTGGATGACATTAACAGTGCTTTTATCAATATACAAAAGGGATCAACCGTTTTGTCCTTTTTTTATACTCGATGTACTTATATCCAAAATGATCTGTCAAGGTCTTTTCTTCGATCCTTATACGAATTAGGAATGCTGTTAAAGCAGCACTTGTAACTATCACCAATGATATCCAGTTGTTCAGAGAGACTCCATAACCGACAAAAGACAGCAGAGACGCAGAATAGGAAGGATGCCGTATGAATTTGTAAAATCCATCCTGCTTAAGTACGTGATCCTTCAGTATCGTGACATTCACGGTGAAGAATTTCCCTAATGATGCTACAACCGTAAGCCTGAGTATCATTCCAACCATGATAAGTGCAAGTCCCAGGTACCTTACAGCGGGATCTGTTGAAATAGGTAAGTCTATCGACCCTGAAACATTGTACGCCAAAGAGTTTGCAATGATGATGATGACCCATATCAGGCCGAGCGTTCCTTTGTCCGCATTCTTGTTATCCGACTTTTCCGAGCGTCGAAAAAGGCTAAGGGAAATTTCAGATAAGATCCAGAGGCAGTATGTGGCGATGAGGAGCGAGGTCATGAGGGGAGGAAGGTATAAGGTATAAGAGAATGAGGTGCCTAGGTAGCTAGGTACCTAGGTACCTGGGTGCCTGGGTGACAAGGTACGATTGTTCAAAGTCCCAACACTCCTTTCAGCTTTGAGTATCCGCTTTTACTAAGAGGAACTTTAACTCCACTTTTTAAGAGTGCGAGATAGGTTTCTTTTTCCAGGGGTTCGATTTTCGTGAGCTGCTGGAGGTTGATGATGTAAGACCGATGGACACGTACGAACTGTGATGCATCAAGACTGCTTTCGTAAAAGCTCATGGTCTTCTTTTTGAGGAACATCTCTTTCTGAGTGAATATCTTCACGTAATCGTCGTAGGCTTCGATGTATTGAATCTCGTGTACGGGTACGATGCGAATATTGCTTCCTTCGCGGACAACGATACGGTTACGCTCTTCCGGCTGACGGATTTCTTCCGTTAAAAGGGTTTGTGTGTTTGTCTTGTGATCAGCCCTATTGCGATGCTCAAGCCATTTTTGAACTGCCTTTTCGAAACGTTCCTTGCTGAAGGGTTTCAATAGATAATCGATAGCCCGGGACTCAAAAGCCTTAATAGCATACTCATCAAAGGCGGTAGTAAAAATCACCGACGGAGGTTGTTCGATAAGTTCAAGCATTTCGAAGCCGTTGATCTTTGGCATCTGGATATCAAGGAAAATAAGATCGGGTTTGTGTTGACCTATAGCCTTAATACCTTCAAAGCCGTCATTGCATTCCTGTGCTATGGTTATCTCCGGAAAATCCTGAAGATATTCGGTAACGATACTTCTCGCCAGCGGCTCATCATCTATTAGTACAACTTTGATCATACGGGTTGAGGGATTTTTACTTCAGTTGCAAAAACTGTATCAATTTGTTGTGTTGTCATAAGATCATTTCTCGCGTAAAGGAGGTAGAGCCTCCGTTGCACTGAGTTCAGTCCAAACCCGGTGCCCTGCCTGGGTTGTGCAGTTTGCGGGTCGAATGGATTCTCGATACGTATAACGAGCTGGTTGTCCTGTTTAAATGCCATAATACGAATTGTTATTTCACCTATGGTATCGTACAATCCAAATTTGATGGCATTTTCAACAAGTGGTTGCAATAACAAAGAAGGCATCATAAGGTACAGCGCCTCTTCTGGTTTTTCGATTTCAGTGTTCAAACGATGACCGAACCTTACTTTTTCGATATCAAGATACAACTGCAGGTGTTTTAGCTCATCCTGAAGAGTGACCAATTGCTGGTCATCTTTCTTTATCGTTCCTCTGAGGAAGTCGGATAGTTGTTGTATCATTTTGCGGGCTTCCTCCGGCCTTGAGCCTGCTAAAGCGCTGATCGAATTCAAACTGTTAAACAGGAAGTGTGGCTGAAGCTGTTGGCGCAGTGAAGCAAGTTCCGCCTCACGTGCAAGCTTCATGGTATCCAGCTCACGTTTTTCACCCGCCCGCTGTTCCTGGAAGAAAAACCACACCCAGCTTATCACCCCGATCAATGAGATCATGAACCATATCAGGATCCCACGGATAAACCGGGAAGCATACAGGAAGTATTCGTATTCACCCTCCTGGGGAAACAGGTTCCATCTCATCATGTAACGGTGGGCTATCGTAGCAAGGATGGCGAGTGTAATTGACCAGGCGAGCAGGTAAAGAGCATTCTTATAATTTGGTTGATAATAACGAAGAGATGTAAAAGTGATGTACCCCGCCATCGCTATAAGCAAATTCATATTGACGGCATCAGCAAGAGACATCAACCAGCTGAAATTGAAAGTTGTGACCAGCGCATAAGCTTCCACGAGTACAATAACAACCATCCATGCTAAGCAGACGATTATTATTTTTCGGGTGGATAACGCAGGTGCGCTGAATGTCATCGGTATTTTAAGGTTTATCAGCATGAAGGACGCGCATTCAAACGAATTGCAATGGCCTTCTGATGGATAAAGTTAATGTATGAAGAAGCTTCTTCAGTTTCGTGTATCCGCGAATATAATTCTATTCCGTCTTCCAGGTTCTTCAGCGGGAGAACTTCTGAAACATTTACAAATTCCCATTTTACTATTTTGTTCTTGTCATTGTAAAAAGTATCCTCTTCCCCGAGGCCAATTGTTCTGGCCTTAAGAAATGCCTCTTCCTTGCTTTCAGCGACAACTAACCTCAGTTGTTCGTCAAACTGCTTCTTATTCGAGCTACCCTCAGCTGAAATATTAAAGACTATTTTTGTGATATACCAGTTCATAAGAAATACTTGAAGGATGATTAAAACCTGACACATAAAGATTAAAAGCTTTTGATATCAATGCCACCGAAGAACGTTGTACCTTTTAATACCAGCACCTTTGTTGAGTCCATTACTGCATTTTGCACCTGACGTTTGTCATTTAAACCACCGAACACTGATACCACTTCTTCAGTATCAATTTTCCAATGAGACGGTACGATCAGTTTTGTGCCACCGAAAACCTGGACAATTTCAATTGGTACTCTTCCGTTTATATCCGCTTGCGTCAGGTTTATCTCCACGCCTCCGAATACACACACACTTTCACCACCTCTAAAATCCTTTGATAAGACCTGTTTCCTGTTCTCACCGAAGATTGTAACAGACTCAAATGAGCCCTCAGACGACGCGGTTGCTTCATTCGCTTTGCGTTCCCAGTCTTTAAACATATCTCCGCCGGCTCTCCTTCGGGATCTGAGTATCATTACGACCCCAGCACCTATGATAAGTAGTGGCCAGAAGTATTCTCTTACTCTAATTTCGGGCACGAGGTCCTCTAAAAGAAAGGCCGAACCTATCGCCACCGGTATCATCCACACTGGATTCCTGAAAGAATGACGTGCGCCCAGATAAAGTCCGAATACGAGAAGAAGCATGTGCCACGAAAAGAACCAGTAGGGGATATCGGCGCCTACTTCCCTTGCCAGCAGCAGCGTGCCGACGACCACTACGATCAAACCCGCGATTGCTCGGCCACCACCGAAGGGATTGCGCTCGCGTTCGACGGGCTGATTTGTGTTCTTGTTGTATTGCGTTTCCATAATTGTTCCTTTTATGACTCAAATAACGCCACATTTGCGCACCGCGGCCATAGAGAAAAGGCCGGTAAAGGCCGACAGTAGGTGAATGGCGGAAGGGCGTCGGTGAACGCAGCTTGCAACTTCCTTACCGCCGGAGACATGCAGCCTGGACCTTGCGGCTTGTAGCTTGAAGCTTGCGGCTTGTAGCTTGTAGCTTGTATTTTTATCTTCACGTGTTTTTATTCATCACCTATGGCAGCCAGTGAACAATTTGAAAAGGCATTTGCTCAGTTTGACTCCTACAATTCCAAAGACCCTAATAAGGAGGAGTACAACGGAAAATCACATCCCAAGGAGTTGCTTTATGCAGTAAGGATGAGCGAGAGGCTGGACCTTTTTAAGCCTGGCTCACCCGATTACCTCAAGCTTGCCGCCAGATGTCAGCATATTGGACGCTGGGAGATCCCCAGAAATTCCTACCCGATGGACAAAAAAGGATATCTTCAATGGAGAAACACATTGAAATTTCATCATGCGAAAATTGCAGATGAGATCCTCACAAGCTGTGGGTACGCTAAGGATACTATTGATAAAGTGAAGTTCCTCCTTTTAAAAAAGGAACTCAGTAAGAATGTTGACACTCAGATACTGGAAGATGTAATCTGTTTGGTGTTCATCCAATACTATCTGGACGAATTTGCAGCCAAACACGAAGACGATAAAGTTGTTGACATTCTTCGCAAGACCATGAAGAAGATGTCTCCCAAGGCGATATCAGATGTGGGTACAATCTCTTTGCCCGCCAGAATCAAAACCCTGATCCGGCATGCCGCCGCTTAATCACTCTTATCGCCCTTTGCAGTTAAGATCTTTGCGGGCATTGCCTTAATTATGTCATCCAGAGCGATCACATCTGTGTCAGATAACTGCGCACATGGAATGGGTTTTGCGTCCTGTATTATCACTGATGACCTATACGCGAAGGATCTGACTCCGTCCTTCGGAAATGATTTCTGTTAACCATTAGTCCTTCGTAACCCTCTAACAGATCCTTCGCGGTAGAACGCGCCAAGATTTACAAAGGGCATGCTCATTTCGAGTGCGCATGTATTAATCAAGGCCGAGGCCGCTCTGGAAGACAGTAGCAGGAAGCAGAGGCGAGCGCATTCTTCATCACTCATCATTCCTCATTGCTTACGTGCTCAAGAAATCTATCAATAGACCGGTCAAGAATATCAAACACTTCCTGGAACTCACGCTCGTTGCCCCAGTACGGGTCCGGAACTTCTTCTCCTTTTCCCAAATCATCGAACTCGCGCATCAAAAAAACTTTTTCTTTATGCACATCGCTATCGGATAATCGCAGGATATTCTGATGGTTGTTCTTGTCCATTGCCAGGATATAATCGTATGAATCCAGATCTTGCGAACAAAGCTGTCTCACAATGTGATCGATATCAACCCCATGTTTTTTTGCAATTGCAAATGTCCGCGTGTCAGGGATATCGCCAATGTGATAATTGCCGGTGCCACACGAGTCTATGTCAAAAAGATGCTCGAGGTTCTTTTGCTTCACCTTGTGTTTAAAGATTGCCTCTGCGAGAGGGGAGCGACAAATGTTCCCGAGGCATACAAATAGTATTTTCTTTCTTTCCATGATCAAAATGCCGACAAAATGCCTTTTCAGGCCCACATTCTATTAAAAATCCCCCCAAAATAACAACGCCGTAAGGGTTACAAAAGAATGGCAACCATAATTAATTGGTGCGCATTACTTTTTTAAAGTACTGCCTTTTGATCGGAAAAGCCCACCTCTAATTGCTCAGGAGGGGGCTTTTCTTGTTTTGGCGCCTGCCCGAACGACCTAACTAAAAACACTTTCGCTTAATCCGGTTTTCTTTTATCCGCCAAAAGTCCTTTTGAACAATTCGGTCGGGCGGTTGCAATCGAGTGCTTTAGAGTGGATTGTTTTAGATTTGTCTCAAACAGTTTCCCTTATGGAATTTATCAATCTCACCGAAGAATACGCTCCCTTTGTTTCCCTTGTTCAACTCAATCGACCTAAAGAACTTAATGCATTGAATCGCCAGCTCATGGAAGAGCTAAGGGATGCACTGCAGTTGTTAGACAAAAATGATAAAGTCCGGGTGGTCATAATCACTGGCAACGAACAGGCTTTCGCTGCCGGCGCTGATATCAAACAAATGGCTGACAAGACTTCCACTGAGATGTTATTGATCGATCAGTTCAGCACATGGGATCAGATACGCAAAACAAAAAAACCGCTTATTGCTGCTGTGTCCGGTTTTGCATTAGGTGGCGGATGCGAGCTGGCTATGACGTGCGACATGGTTGTTGCTTCGGAGTCTGCAAAGTTCGGACAGCCTGAAATAAAAATCGGAACCATGCCGGGGGCAGGTGGTTCGCAACGGCTTACCTATGCGCTTGGCAAGGCTAAGGCCATGGAGTTGATACTAACAGGACGTTTTCTTTCAGCGGACGAAGCCCATTCCCGTGGACTGGTAAACAAAGTTGTACCCGTTGAAATGTATCTTCACGAAGCACTATCGCTTGCAAATGAGATCGCGCAAATGTCTCCGGTCGCTGTTCAGCTTGCGAAAGAAGCCATTAATCGTTCATTTGAAACTCATCTTGAAGAAGGTCTCCAGGTCGAACGGAAGAATTTTTATCTGACGTTTGGTACTGAAGACCAGAAGGAAGGGATGAAAGCGTTTATTGAAAAGCGGAAACCGGAATATAAGGGACGTTAATCGTTATCCGTTATCCGTTAATCTTTATCCGTGGGTGGGTGTGTGTTTGGGTGTGGGTGAATGTCGAATTCGGAATGTCCAATGTCCAATGTCGAAAGAAATACTCTGCGGAAACTTTGCTTGTGCCATGATAAGTTCTTTTACAGATGATGGATAATGACCCATCGGCAACGCTATATCAGGTAGAGTTGTCAAATCGCCCTGCGCTGCTGGACTTGTAAAGGTTTGGTGGTGAACGGAGGGGGAAAAGCCTT
>DATHIE010000730.1:0-9629 GCA_035316905.1 Chryseolinea sp.
TCGAGGATATGTGCAGGTGATCCCTGTTGAAGGCCAACCAGCTCATCGGTAAACAATCCACTCCATTGAAGTCGTTTCATTTCCTCTCCTGAAGCACTGAGACCAAAGCTTGCGCTTATCTTTTTTTCGAGTGAACCTTCATTACCGCCGTCAATGAATGAATTAAGAAAACCCCAGTGTGTAAGCTTATCAACTCCCTCCATTAAATAGGAGTCGTCACAACAGCCAAGCTGGACAAGGACATTCCATGCCCCGCAATACCCTTTGTTTCGTAGTGTTCCCCGGAGCATAGTGCTGATGTCCTGCAGCCCATACGTTTCAAGGTACTTCAAGGAATCCCGGTTAGCATATCCTTCATACTCGCCAAATCCTGGCACCGTAACATGTGTGATGCGCTGGAACAGCTGTTGATAGGGTATATATTTAAAGGAGCCATCCTGAAGATACTTTGCAGTGCCCTGCCCTGCCATTACCACATTGCGGGGATTCCATGTAAACTTATAACGCCAGGGATTTTCAGGATCTGTCTCAGGAGCAATAAGTCCGCCGGTAAAAGATTCGAACGAAACAAGTCTGCCCCCTGATGCCTTGATTCTGTCGATCACTTGCATGGCGCTCATGTGGTCGATTCCAGGATCAAGCCCACACTCGTTCAGAAACAATAGACCTTTTGACCGGGCTTCGTCGTCGAACGATTTCATTTCAGCAGTAACATAACTTGCATTGAGCAAATGCTTCCGTAGCTGAAGACAGATTTTCGCAACCATTATATGCAAGTGCGCAGGCATCAATGACACTACAACATCAGCCTGTCCAACGGCCCCGGTGCTGGACGCCTCATCGTTGATATCAAAACTTATCGCCTTTCCATGAGGCGAATTTCCAACCTTTTCTCTCGCGAAGTTCTCCGAAAAATCCCCGACAGTTACTTCCCATCCCTTGACGGCCGCTTTCTCCAAGAGATAATCGATCAAGGAAGAAGAAGATCTGCCGGCACCCAGAATCAAAATTTTTTTCATAGGCGCAAAGCTATAAGCTAAACGTCAAAAGCCGAAGGAACTCTCAAAGTTGTATCGCCCGATGGTAGGTCTTTTTCCTGTCGCTTTTATTACCTTACGATGAATATACTTCAGCATGGCAAACGGTATAACAATCGGCAAGTGGGCGGATCTTGACCCTGAATCTCAAAAACTTATTAAAAAAGCGGAAGAAGCCCTTCAAAATGCATATGCCCCCTATTCAAAATTTCGTGTAGCCGCCGCTATCCTTCTCGACAATGACCTCGTGATTACGGGAACCAATCAGGAAAATGCTGCTTACCCCGATGGTATGTGTGCCGAAAGAGTTGCGTTATTCGCAATGGCATCGCAACATCCTGACCGGCACATAAAGAAGATGGTGGTTGTTGCAAAGGCTGAGAATGCACAAGGATTGTCGCCGGCTACCTGCTGCGGCTCGTGCCGGCAAGTGATGTTGGAGTTCGAACAACGACAGGGTAAACCCTATGAAGTTGTCATGCAAAGTTATGATCGCGAATGGGTAACGGCATCAGCCGTGGAATTACTCTTACCATTCAGCTTCTCAAAAAGAAATTTGAGCAATTAACTGGGCTGAAACTGGTGCATTCCTGAGCATCTGTTCAATCAAGACATAACCCAAGACAGTCTTTCGTCTATTGTTTTGGCTTTCGGCTTATTTTAGTTTATTTGGGAATATGAATTTTTGGCGGGACCAGTCCTTGAAGATGCGGGGCTTTTACATCATAGTGTTGCTCTCCATCATCTTTGGCGCTGAATACTTTATTATCCGTTACCAGCTTAACTCCCTCACGGAAGCAGAAAGAAAGATCGACTTCGCGAGAAGTGTACAAGTCAAGAGCCAGGAGATAACACTTCAATTGGAATTCTTTATTCAGGGAAAAACTGATCTCGCGGCAGAGCTAGCCTCACTTGCTGACGACCAGGATCATTTGCTCAACACGCTCGGTAACGGCGGACGTATTGACGGCAGCAGAAATTTCCTGAAGCCACTGTCGCGTTTGCCAAGAATTACGTATGATAACCTTCGCGAAGACTGGGTCACCTACAAGTCAGCAATTCAAACACTCTTAAACACAAGTGTAAACACCGAACAATCTTTGCCCACAACGCCGGCGGATTCAGTTGCCGATACCGTTGCCGTTGCTTCGGTTGCTGCCCCTGCAACTAACAATTTGTCGAGTGCAAAGCTTACGTTCGAATCGCGATGGCTTTCACTTGCCAGATGGTATGACAAACTTATCGCCGACCTTGAGGAGGAGGTAGAGGGTAAGCTGCAGGTTTTACTTACTGCTATTGGCTTATTCATCCTTTTGGACATCGTTGCGATCTGGCTCATATTTTATTTATTCCGCCGGAACATACTCGGGCCGCTGAAACAGCTCGAGAACAGTGCAGCCACGCAAAACTTTACCACCGAATTTGCGGGTAATGAAATTGGCGTGGTTGCAAGCCACATTAAGAATACTATCGAAGACCTGCGTGACGCGACTGACTTTGTAGTCGCGATAGGTGAAGGCAAGCTGGAGCTTGATTACAAGAGCCTGGATGCCCATTATAAAGAAGGCGAGAATAAGCTGGCAGACTCACTCATTGAAATGCAGACACGTCTGAAGACGTTGAGTGATGAGGAACGCAAACGCCAGTGGTCAAACGAAGGGCTTACAAAGTTTGTAGATATCCTGCGATCGTCCAACGACGACCTTAATCTATTGGGTGACAAGATCATTGCGGCACTTGTCCAGTATACAAAATCCAATCAGGGTGCACTCTATATCTTAAATGACGAAGATTCCCGAAATAAATACCTGGAGCTTGTTTCGTTATTCGCATTTGACATCAAGAAACACGAACAGCAAAAGGTCAAGCTGGGCGAAGGCATTTTGGGTCAGACGTTCCTGGAGAAAGAAACCACGCATGTCACCAACATGCCCGAGTCTTATATAAGGATCACATCCGGTCTCGGGGATGCCAGTCCCCGATCGCTGTTATTGGTTCCGTTGAAAGTCGACACACAGGTTTACGGCATCATCGAGCTTGCTTCCTTTAATGACTATCTGCCACATGAGATTGCATTCGTGGAAAAATTAGGGGAGTCTATTGCTTCAACGCTTGCTTCAGTAAGGGTAGCGCAAAGGAATATGCAGCTTATCCATCAGTTTCAACAGCAAACTGAAGAAATGCGAGCCCAGGAAGAGGAAATGCGACAGAACATGGAAGAGTTGCAGGCTACGCAGGAAGAAATTGCAAGAAAAGAAAAGAGTTATCTGGCCCGCATAAGAGAGCTTGAAAGTCAGTCAGGTGGTTCGTCGGGGCAACCCGAGATCAACGAATTGAAAGCCAAGCTTGAAAGGAAAGAGAGAGAATATCAGGCTAAAATTGAAGAGTTGAAGGCGCAGCTAGCCCAAAAGCCCATTCAAGGAGACGATTGGGAATTGGCGTCCGAGGTAGAGAAAGCTCTTAAATTGAATCTTCAGGCCCTCCAAGTCACACAAGAGGAACTGAATCGAAAAGGTTAGCCACTATCCCATCCAGTTTTATATCTATCAATGGTCAGCGCGCATGAATTCGGGGTGGATTCTGACCATTTGGGCGTACTAAGTTTTTTGGCTAAAAGTTTTTAAAGTCCTTTTTTTCAACTAATTAGTACGAACCTAGGTGGAGTGCCTTAAAATTAAAATGCTTCGGGTCATATTAAACGCGTGTAATATTTACCGCTGAAATTCGTCCGGCAGTTTTATTAACAGACTAATTTTGGGTTCCCTTTAAAAGACCATACATGTTGGATATTGACATTGCCGACCTCAAACGGATCTCGGAGTTCATTTACCAGAAGTACCATTATGACTTTAGGAACTACGCCATGTCTTCGTTCAAAAGACGCGTACTCCGCATAATGGAGTTAAAAAAGCTCTCTGTAGACGCATTACTAAAAAGACTAACCGAAACTCCTTCTTTCATCAATGAATTTCTGGATGAGTTAACTGTTAACGTAACTGAGATGTTCCGTGATCCCAGCTTCTGGAGGATCATGCGCGAGGAAATCATCCCCGCGATAATGTTGAACCATAAACAATTTAAGATATGGCATGCCGGATGTTCATCCGGGGAAGAGGTGTTGTCGATGAGCATCATGCTCAAGGAAATGGGTGTATTGCAGGATGTAACAGTAATTGCTACCGATCTTGATGTAAACATTCTCGAGCGGGCAAAAGCAGGTACATATCCGGCAAAGAACATGGAGCTTAACGAAAAGAATTATATACGTTTTCAGGGCACAAAGAGCTTCAAGGATTATTATCAAGAGGAAAACGGAATGGCGGTCTTCAATAAGGAGTTATTGATGAATGTTTCGTTCCGCCGTCATGACCTGGTAACTGGAGATATCTTCAACAAATTCGACCTGATCCTTTGTCGAAATGTGATGATCTATTTCAATCAGACCTTACAAAATGAAGTTCTGAAGAAATTCCACGAAAGCCTATTCAAATATGGATACCTGGCGATCGGATCCAAGGAGTCATTGATATGGTGCGATTATGCGAACCGCTTTATTGTGGTGAATAATGAAGAGAAGATTTATAAGAAAATAAAGGATTAACGTAGTTGTCTATTGACGCATGAAAAAAATCAGCCTAAATAACAGCTACAAAGCCGTTGTTATCGGTGGGTCAGCAGGCAGCTTTCAGGGCGTGGTAAAGATCCTGGCACAATTGCCCAAGGGTTTTCCACTTCCGATAATAATGTGCCTCCATAGACTCAAGCACGTTCGAAATGGATTCGTGGAAGCGTTATCCATCAAGAGCGTTGTGCAGGTAACGGAGCCGAACGACAAAGAGAATATTAAAAAAGGCAGCGTATACCTTGCGCCAGCCAATTATCATATGTCAGTAGAACTTGGAAATCATTTTGCCCTCTCAACCGAAGAAATGATAAACAACTCGAGACCTGCGATTGATATTACGCTGGGAAGTTGCGCATTCGTGTATAAGGAAAGGCTTGTAGGGATACTACTTTCGGGTGCGAATAGGGATGGTGCTTTGGGTATGAAACATATTCACGACCGCGCAGGATTAACCATCGTGCAAGAGCCGACAGAATGTATGATCGATACAATGCCTAAAGCTGCATTGGCCGCGACCGAAATTGATCATGTCCTGAAGGTTGACCAAATTGTGGAGTTTTTAAAAGAATTAGATAAGCAATACAGATGATAAGTCTCTTCACTGACCGGTACAAGCTGACGTTGATGCTTTCTTCGATTTTTATCGCTGGCGTCGGCTATTCTCTTTATTCCATTTATTCGCTACCAACCGGCCTTCAATTGGCTGGCGGGTTTGAACCTCAGTTTACGCGGGTTTACGTCATCCTCGGTGGTACTTTCCTTCTTGGTGCATTGACGTTGATTTATGCCTTGCGCTACAAAAAGGAGGTCGTAGTGTTTCGCGACAGAGCACTTGAAGCAAGCGTCGGTAAGCACGACGCTGACAACGCTGGAAAAAGCACGATCAGCCTGGATAACATCATCCAGACATTAAATCAGGCAAGCAGTGAAACAGATGCGCAGCAGTTAACCCTTCAAGCCATTTGCAAAGAACTTGAAGCAGGCCAGGGCGCGTTGTATCGCATAGTTGAAGAAGACGGCAAACGCAAAATAGAACTCAAACTCGGTTATGCCCTCAGCATCGGTGAAAGTACGATCATCAAATACGAAATCGGAGAAGGACTTATAGGCCAAGCCGGTGCCAGCGGGAATACCCTATATGTTGATGATGTTCCTGACGGTTATATTAAAATCGTTTCAGGTTTGGGAAGTGCTTCGCCGAGGCACCTTCTTATAGTGCCAGTAAAAAAGAACAACAAGGTATTAGGTATCCTTGAGCTTGCTTCCTTCACAGTGGTAAGCGAAGATCAACGAAAGTTTGTGGAGGAAGCAGGACAACTGCTCGCTGACAAGATCTCAACTACCGCATAAATTCTACTGCCCAGACGCATATGATGAAAAATATTAACATAAGCACAAAAGTTACTTTTCTGATTCTTACGATATCCGCGGCGGCGATCCTGGCAATAAGTTTCTTTAGCTACGATTACCACCTGAAGAATACAAAAGAAAAATACTCGACCACGCTTAGCGTTATTGCTGATAACAGGGCTGCCTACATTAATACACTTCTTGGAAAAGCTTCACTGGCTGTGCAGGTCCTTCAAAATTCCTCGATATTAAAAGTCGGCAAGGACTCAACGGCTGCTTCGGGTGGCGCAGACCTAATGGCCATGATGAGTGGCCCCGAGCCCTCGGGGGACACGGTATTATCAAGCTCTTCTGCAGACCAGGGGCTCTCTGATTACCTTACTCGCGAGAAGTATATACTGGGAGTTGACGAAATCATCGTTACGTCGAAGAGTGGTTCTATCCTGGCAACGACCGATCCTGCCATAACGGGTAGCTTCGTAGACCCCGACGGAGTAACGTTTGACCGCGCAAAAACCTCGATCTATTTTTCGTCTGTTCTTCGCGATCAAAAAAAGAAGAACTATTTCACCTACGTTGCCGGCGCTGTAACTGACAACACAGGTGCTCAGGAGAAGATCGTGATTGTAAAGATTGATCTTAATCCTGTTTATAATGCCCTTAAAAACTACCAGGGAATGGGTAAAACAGGCGAAGTTCTTGTTGCCCGTCAAGACCCTATCTCGAAGAAAATAGCTCTAATAAGCCCCTTGAGAAATGACACAGCTTCTGCCATTCTGCTGAGAGATCCACGCGACCGTTCTGTAGCGGGTTTCCTCCCGGTCTTTGAAGGACGGAATGTCAGCCAAAGCGGTGAAGACTACCGGGGCGCCAAAGTGCTCGAAGTTTCAAGAAAGATAGAGCATGGAAACCTGGCGCTGATCGCAAAGATTGACCTTGCCGAAGCTACCGGCGAAACAGGTCAGCTGGTATCCACCTTTGTATATTCAGGACTTTGTATCCTGGCACTGGCAACACTGCTGGCAATGATGTTTGCCCGTTCGATAACCCGACCATTGTATGGAATGCGCACCACCATTGGTATGGTAGCGCAGGGTATTTTGCCGGAAGCATCTGAAGAAAAAAGCGGCGATGAATTTGGACAAATGAGCAGCAAGGTTGATGAGCTCGTCCTTTCATTGAAGAACAACGCAGATTTCGCTCAGCGCATTGGCGAGGGTAAATATGACACCGCGTTCAAACCTGCGAGCGATAATGATATTCTGGGGATGTCTCTTATCAACATGAGAAATAACCTCATTGAAAACGAGCGCGGAGACAAGGAACGGAACTGGATCGTTCGTGGCGTTGCTGAGATCAGTGAGATCCTCAGAATGCACGACACTATCGACTCGCTTGGAGAGGATGTGATCAAGTTTATCCTCGAAAGGATCGGTGCAATCCAAGGTGCGTTCTTCATTGTTAATGACGACGATGCGAAGCATCCGATCATCGAAATGAGAGCAAGCTATGCCTATACGCGCAAGAAATACCTTAAGGCCAAGTTCAAGTTCGCCGAAGGGCTCGTAGGTCAGGCGGCCGCTGAAAAAGATACCGTTCTGCGTACAGAGATTCCTGACGAATACATCACTATAACGTCGGGTATACTTGGCGACCAACGTCCAAAGTGTATCATGATCGTGCCGTTGATTACTAATGAAGAAGTTTACGGCGTACTTGAGTTTGCAGGCTTCAAAAAGTTTGATCCTTCACAGGTAAAGTTTGTGCAGGAGCTTTCGCTCATTCTTGCTCGTACGATCTTTAATATCAAGGTCAATGAACGCACCCGCAAGCTGCTGGCAGAATCTCAGGAGATGAGTAATGAGCTGAAGGAAAAGCAGGAAGTACTTCGTCAGAACGCGGAGGAGATGCAGGCCACTCAGGAAGAACTTCAACGTTCCAATCAAAAGCTTGAAGAGCAGATCGAAGAGGTTAACCGAACACAGAAGCGGATGCAGCTTTTGCTTGAAAACGCTTCGGAAGTTATTACGATCTATGAAGAGGACGATAGCATTCGTTATATCTCGCCTTCGGTTGAATCCATCCTTGGTTATGGTCAGAAAGAGATGATCGGAAAGAGTGATGTGGACAAAGTACATCCTGACCATCGCGAAGTATATAAGGAGTTGTTCCGCAAGATGAAAGCAAACCCTGACGAGAAAGTGACGGTTCAGTATGAATACAGGGCAAAGGACGGAAGTTTCGTTTGGATCGAATCGACGGGCACGAACTGTATGTCCAACCAGGCTATTCACGGATTTATACTCAACTCTCGCGACATTACTGAGCGTCGCAGGGCTGAACAGGAACAGCGTATGCGAAGCAAGATGCAGGCGTTGTCCGAGAACTCACTCGACCTTATCACACGTCTTGAGGAGGGTTCTATTTCGTATATCAACCCCGTTATCGAGGAATACACTGGACAAAAGCCGTCGTTCTTCCTTAACCGAAAAGTAAAAGATACTGAACTTGACAAATCAATACTGGAAGGCTGGCTGAAGATCGTAGAGGAAGTAAATTCCACGAGCGAAAAAGCTGCTGCCGAAGTTGATTTCTCTTCCGAGATGGGCAAGCGTGTGATGCAAGTGAACGCCATTCCGGAATTTGATGAGTCCAACAAGCTCGAATCGGTACTTGTGGTATCTCACGATATCACTGAGCGAAAGATGATCGAGCTTGAAATCCAAAACAAGAACAAGAAGATCACGGAAAGTATCAACTACGCGAAGAGGATACAGAACGCAATTCTGCCGAACTCGCGCGTTATCAACAAAGCACTTCCTGATTCATTCATATTATACAAGCCACGCGACGTTGTAAGCGGAGACTTCCCATGGTTTGTGCAGATCAAAGACGACATTTTCATCGCAGCCGTTGACTGTACTGGTCACGGTGTGCCTGGTGCCCTGTTGTCGTTGATCGGATACTTCCTGCTAAACGACATCGTGCGCAGCCGTAAGATCACGGAGCCGGGTAAGATCCTTGACCTTCTGGATGAAGGCGTTACTACAACGCTTAGACAGGACGAGGACTCCACCACGAAGGACGGAATGGACATTGCGCTCTGCAAGATCAATGTTACTAGCCGGGAAGTTGAATATGCGGGAGCACACCGTCCGCTATACATTATGAAGAACAGTGTGATGGATGAAGTGAAGGGAAATAAATTCCCTATCGGAGGCGGTATTTTTAAGAACCAGACTAACTTTACTAATACAAAGATCAAGCTTGAAAAAGGAGACTCGATCTACTTTAGCTCCGATGGATTCCCCGACCAGTTTGGTGGCACGGAGGGCCGGAAATTCGGACCTAAGAAAGTCCGGGAGATCATTGAGCAGGTCCACACGTTACAGATGACAGAGGCGATGACAACATTCGACAACCAGTGGGAAAGCTGGCGTGGTGAGACCAAACAAACCGACGACGTATTATTAATTGGAATAAAATTTTAGACAACAAACCAGTTTCGGTGATTTGAATGCCCGGAAGGTTTTAATTGAAAAACTTATATCTTAGTGAACCACATTCTTATAATCTAATCTTTCAGAAAGCATGAATTTTATTTATGACCTGCACCG
>DATHIE010000731.1:0-6170 GCA_035316905.1 Chryseolinea sp.
AGAATGGCGTAAGCTCCGCACTGAGTCGTTTGCTCGTGGTCGCTGAAGCGTATCCTGACCTCAAGGCCAACCAAAACTTCCTTGATCTGCAGGCCCAGCTTGAGGGGACAGAAAACCGAATTGCCGTGGCGCGCAATAGATTTAATGAAGTTGTACAGCCTTACAATGTGTTTATCAAGCGTTTTCCGAATAATCTGCTTGCCGGTTTCTATGGATTTACACCGAAAGGTTACTTTGAAGCTGCTCAGGGTGCTGAAAATGCTCCGACTGTGCAATTTTAGATCTTAATTATTTTCCAAACTCTCTGCTTGCAAAGAGAGGAGCCTTGTCGATGACAAGGCTTTTTTTTGCTTATGGCTAGTCAACGGTTACGCTATACACGCACCGGGTTATCGATAAAATATTGCTAACACGTGCGTCTACTTATACAATCACCAAGCAGACGTAGTGTTCGAATGATCGGCTAATTTTTTTCAGAAGGTGCATTATCTATCTTAGTGCCATGGCAAAAAGACGTCCGGCACTCTCCAGGCAGGTATTGTGGGAAACGGGGCACAAGTACTTCCTGCCGCATATATCCATCGACAATGTGATTTTTGGATTTCATGAGAACGAGCTTAAGGTGCTTCTGTTGCAATGGAAAGAGAGCAAGCGTTGGTGTCTGCCTGGTGGATTTATTTATCGAGATGAACATATTGAAGAGGCGGCAGTACGTGTGTTGCAATCCCGTACAGGATTGGATAATGTTTATCTCCAGCAATTCTACACGTTTGGAGATCCTCATCGCGATCGAAAGAAACACGGTATCTCCAAACCGAAGGATATAAAGAAACCCAGTTGGTTTATGGACCGCTTTGTCAGTGTGGGGTATTGGGCGTTGGTGGAATTTTCAAAAGCAGTACCCAAGCCCGATGAGTTTTCGGAGGCTTGTGCGTGGTGGGATATTGATAAGGTTCCACAACTTATTCTGGATCACAACCAAATCCTTGAAAAGGCACTTCAATCACTTCGCCTCAACCTCAACGACTACCCTGTCGGAAAGGACTTGTTATCCCCAAAATTTACCATGCCTGAATTGCAGCGCTTGTATGAAACAATACTGAACAAGCCATTGGACAGAAGAAACTTTCAGAAGAAGATCCTCGCGCTTGATATATTAGACCGATTGGAAGAACGAAAGACTGGTGGAGCACACAAAGCTCCGTTTCTTTACCGGTTCGATCAGCGCAAGTATGAGCGCGCTATGAAGCAAGGACTAAAGTTTGGATTATAGATAGAAGCCTCGTTGACGAATCTGTTCATTCAATGAGGAGTGAGTGACCGCGCAGATTCACGCGGAACAAATCTGCGAGATCAGCGTGTCTTTCGATCTGCGAAGATCAGCGGGAAAACATCCGGAAAACCAGCAAGTCCGGCAGATAACGACGCGAGTTGTTTAAAGCGTTCGCTTCACTTCGCGTTGCTCGTAACTTTCAATTACGTCTCCAACCTGCATGTCATTAAATCCGTCTATACCAATGCCGCAGTCAAATCCGGTTTTTACTTCGCTTGAATCATCCTTATGACGCTTCAATGACCCTAATTTGCCCGCGTATACAACGATACCATCACGGATGAGGCGCATAGGATTAGAGCGCTTGACTGATCCATCCGTTACCATACAGCCCGCAATGGTTCCAACCTTGGATATCTTGAAGACTTCACGTACTTCTGCATTGCCGACAATTACTTCTTCCGTCTCTGGAGCTAACATACCTTCCATTGCGGCTCTTACGTCATTGATCGCGTCGTAGATAATTGAATATAGACGAATTTCTATCTCTTCATTTTCGGCAACTCGCCTTGCCGCACCAGACGGTCGCACCTGGAATCCGAGAATAATTGCATCCGATGCAGACGCAAGCAATACATCAGATTCTGAAATCTGACCCACGCCTTTGTGAATGATTGCGACCTGAATTTCCTGTGTTGATAATTTTAACAATGAGTCTGTCAAAGCTTCTACTGAGCCATCCACGTCACCTTTAACGATAACATTCAATTGTTTGAAGTTACCAATGGCGAGACGCCGTCCTATTTCATCAAGAGTAATATGCTTCTTCGTGCGGATGTTTTGCTCACGCATGATCTGTCCCCGCTTATTGGCAATTTCCCTGGCCTCGCGATCCGTTTCCACCACTGAAACTTTCTCCCCTGCCTGCGGAGCTCCATCAAGTCCCAATACAACGACCGGGGTAGCCGGTCCGGCCTCATTTACACGTTTACCAGTATCATCAAACATCGCCTTCACGCGACCATGGTTCGCACCGGCTAACAAAATATCACCGACACGCAACGTACCGGTTTGCACCATTATTGTTGAAACATAACCGCGACCTTTGTCTAAAGATGCTTCAATGACTGATCCAGTTGCGTTCCTGTTAGGATTTGCCTTGAGATTAAGTAATTCTGCTTCGAGCAATACTTTTTCTAATAGCCCTTCCACACCGTTGCCGGTCTTCGCAGAAATCTCCTGACTTTGATATTTTCCGCCCCATTCTTCAACGAGGATGTTGATCTTAGAAAGTGAATCCCTGATCTTTTCAGGATTTGCCGTAGGCTTATCAACCTTATTTATCGCAATAACAATAGGGACGCCGGCAACCTGCGCGTGATTAATAGCTTCTTTCGTCTGCGGCATTACATCATCGTCGGCAGCAACCACAATAATAGCGATGTCGGTTAGCTTAGCACCACGTGCGCGCATGGCCGTAAATGCCTCGTGACCCGGTGTATCGAGAAATGCGATCTTGTGACCGCTCTTTGTCATTACATCATATGCGCCTACGTGCTGTGTAATCCCGCCGGCCTCCGATGCAGTTACTTTAGTATTTCTTATATAGTCAAGCAACGATGTCTTTCCATGGTCTACGTGACCCATGATCGTAACGATCGGAGCTCTTGGTTGCAGATCTTCAACAGAATCCTTGCCGGTTTCAATCTGAAGCTCTTCTTCTGCCGAAGTAAACTGAATAGCATAGCCAAATTCATCTGCTATCACTGTGATAGCCTCTGCATCCAGCCGTTGGTTAATTGAAACAAACATACCCAGGCTCAGACACGTTGAGATGACGTCGTTTACCGACACGTTCATCATCGAAGCAAGGTCGTTTGCTGAAATGAATTCAGTAACCTTAAGTGTTTTTGAAGCCTCCTGCTCCTGCAACGTCTGTTGCTCTTGCGCATCGACGTTCGCCTGGCGTTTCTCGCGTCTATACTTTGCGCCGGAAGCTTTCTTATTTCCTCCGCTTAGTTTGGCTAGTGTTGCCCTGATTTGATCCTGAATTTCTTTTTCTGTGGGTTCCGCTTTCTGCGTCCTGGTGGGCGTTGGTCCGCGACCCCGTTGAACTTGTGTTGCAGGTCTTTGCGGCTTATTAGGAGGTGACCCTTGTTGCTGACCACCTTGGTTTTCAGTCCCGATCCTTTTCCTTGGACGTTTACCTTTGCTGTCTTTCTGAGTGTCAGAAGACGCGACAGGCGCGTCTTTTTTCTTTTCTGGAAGCTGGATCCTGTCTAGAACTTTTAATCCCTGAAGCTTGTCCGCGCGTCCCTTTATCAACTCTTGTTCAGGTTGCTTTTCTTCCAGCACCTCCTCCTTCTTCGCGACAACCTCCTTGATTTCCTCTTTTTTCGTCTCTAATTCCTTTTCTTTTTCTTTGCTTTCTTTGACTTCGCTAGAAACCTTGGCTGGCTCAGGCTTGACGGCGGGTTTTTCCTCTACCTTCTCTGGCTTTTTCTCCAGCTCAATCTTGCCGACAACTTTGATTCCTTCAAGCTTCGTCTTTTCGCGTTCAACTTTTTCCGGCTTGGTTTCCTCTTTTGCCTTCAGATCCTTAGATCCAAGGTTCTTAATCATAATGTTGCTTTCCTCATCCTCGACCCTTTTTTTCGCGGATTCTTTCTCCTTCTCTAATACTATATTTTCTGAATGTTTAACACCTATCGAAAGACCTGAAGCCTCCAACTTGTCTGTGGCAGACGAAGCGAATTCCTTAGACAAAAGAGTAACCTGCTCAGGAGTGAGCTTGGCATTGGGGTTGTTTTCGACCTCAAAGCCCTTTTTAGCCAGAAATTCCAAAATGGTATTGTGCCCCACATTGAGTTTCCTCGCTGCCTGACTCAACCTGATCAACTTATCTTCTGCCATACTCAAATATGCCTGTTTTTTATGACTTTAATACCTATAAACACGCGGACAAGTTCCGCTCGTTTTCAAACTCGCGTTTTGCTACCCAATCAGTCCGCATGCACATCTGTCGAACAGGCCAACCCTGTTATTCAAATTCCTTTTTCAAAATGTTCAACACTCCTTCAACTGTTTCTTCTTCAAGATCCGTACGGCGAACCAATTCTTCCTTGGAAAGAGCAAGCACACTCTTGGCTGTGTCCAGTCCAATTCGGTTTAACTCGTCGATTACCCAGTTCTCTATTTCATCTCCAAACTCGCTTAAGTCAACGTCTTCCTCGGACTGTCCCTCCTCAAGTTCTCTAAATACATCTATCTCATAACCAACTAAACGGCTTGCAAGTTTAATGTTCAGTCCACCTTTTCCAATTGCAAGTGATACCTGGTCAGGTTTCAAATACACCGACACGCGTCCGTTCTCTTTGTCAACTTTAATGGACACGATCTTCGCTGGACTGAGGGCACGCTGAATGTATAACTCCAGGTTCTCGGTGAAGTTAATTACGTCGATGTTCTCATTTTGTAACTCGCGCACAATTGCGTGAATTCTCGATCCTTTCATCCCGACGCAAGCGCCTACTGGATCAATTCGGTCATCGTATGATTCAACGGCAACTTTTGCTCTTTCCCCTGGTTCTCTGACCACCCTCTTAATGGTAATGAGTCCATCGTATACTTCAGGAACTTCTTGTTCAAATAACCTTTCGAGAAAAACTGGAGAAGTCCTCGATAGAATAATCTTCGGGTTTCCGTTTACCATCTCCACCTTATGAACAATGGCGCGCACATTCTCGCCTTTTCTGTAACGATCTTTTTGAATTTGCTCCGACCTGGGTATTGAGACTTCATTTCCTTCAGCATCCGTCAGCAATACCTCGCGGCTCAACACCTGATATACTTCACCTGCAATAATTTCGCCAACCAGGTCTTTATACTTTTGAAACAGGATGTCCTTTTCCAAATCCTTGACTTTCTGGATTAAGGTCTGGCGAGCAGTTGTTACGGCCCTCCTCCCGAAATCGTCAATAAAGATTTGTTCCGATACCTCCTCTCCCACTTCAAAATCCGGCTCGATCTTATGGGCTTCAGTGATACTTATTTTGTCAAAATCCCAGATATCCTCAGAGTCATCATCCACTATCTCGCGAAAGCGATAAATTTCCAAGTCTCCTTTGTCAGCGTTGACGATGATGTCAAACTTCTCATCAGAGCCGTACTTCTTTTTGATCATGTTGCGAAATACATCTTCCAAAATCCGGATCATGGTTGGTCGGTCGATGTTCTTCTGTTTAGCAAATTCAGCAAACGACTGAATTAATTCATGTGCATCCATGGTTATCTCTTATTTGAAACTAACTAAGACAATTGATTTATCGATTTCCGAGAATTTTAGTTCCACAATTGACTTCTGAATTTTTTTTCCGCCTCCCTGCTCGATTGCAACTCCACTGTCGCTTACTGCAACCAACTTCCCTTCGAAAATTTTGTCAGAAACTTTTATTCTCAATCTTCTTCCGATATTCTTCTTATACTGTCGATGTAGCTTGAGCGGCTGATCCAGCCCCGGGGTCGTTACCTCGAGGATGTAGTTGTCGAATAACACGCTGGATTCGTCCAGTATCTTCGAGACCTCGCGGCTAATGTCCGCGCAGTCATCGATGCTAATGCCTCCATCTCCATCCACAACCACAGTTACTTTCTGGGGTTTGCGCTTTGAGGACACAATCACATCTACAATGAATTGCGATGGATCTTTCAGCTTTTCCTCGGCGATCTTCCGGATTTCTTCTGTGGCTTCCATCTGAAAATTTCTATAAACAAAGAGGGGACTAATTTGTCCCCTCTACGTATTTCTAAGAAACTTTCGCAAAAGTATAATCTTTTTTAGGGCATGCAAAACAGATTGGAGATTTTCTGTCTGGAAATTTTGCTACTCATTCTGTGA
>DATHIE010000732.1:0-9147 GCA_035316905.1 Chryseolinea sp.
TCGAGCCGTTCGTTTTTCCATTTCGAGCAATGCTGACTGATCAAACTTCTGCTTTTCGCCTTTGTACATCACTCTCCAGATTTTTCCTTCGTTCGACTCGCTGATGTAAAGCGATCCATCCGGACCTGTAGCAAGACCCATGGGGCGATAGGCAGCGTCGTTGGTATTGACCACTGTGTCGACCCCTGTAAATCCGTCGGCAAACAGCTCCCATTTTCCAGTAGGCTTTTCGTTCTCAAAGGGATAAAAGCAAACAATGTACCCGGCTTGCGGATAAGGCGATCTATCGGTAGAACCATGAAACGCAATAAACGCACCCTTTTTATAACGCTCGGGAAATTGATCACCCTGGTAAAACAAAACGTCCATGGGAGCCCAATGGCCCGGAAATCCTACCGCAGGCAAATCATACTTGTCAGTGGTCATTTTTCCATCACCCCCATATCCCGGCTGAACCATGTTTTGCTGGGCCATATTATCGTAGTAGGCGTAAGGCCACCCGAAATCGGAACCCTCCGTGACTTTAATAAGTGTTTCAGAGGGTAGAACAGCTGCCTGCCACGCGCTGTAAAGGTTCGGATACATCGTATGAAAATTATCGATGCCGTTGACTACGGCGTATACGTGCCCGTCCTCGGGGTTCCATTGCATTCCTACAACGCTGCGGATACCCGTTGAATATTTGACACCGTCTTTTATCGTCAGATTGGTTTTTGATGCATCAAACTTCCAAATACCAGCATGATTCTCCAACTCCGGACAGGGTTCGAGTCCTTTTCCACCTGGAATTCCTGTGGGTCCAAACTTCGCCATATCCTGACAGGCATCAGATGGCGACCCGAACGGCACAAACATGTTCCCTTTGTCGTCGAAAGCAAGAGGTTTGGTGGTATGCCAGTTCCTTACGACGTTCTCATCAATGTCTGTAAGGACAACTTCAACCTTGCCTTCAGGAATTAGTTTGCCGGGTGTTAATTTATTACGCAACACCTGTCTCACCGTGCTCGTGTAGAGATAACCATTATGTATTGTCACACCAACAGCAGAATAACCTTCGTCGATATAGTCGCCGAAGTAAACAATGGTATCTGCTTTTCCATCGTTGTTCATGTCCCGTAGGCCAACCGTGCCACCAGCACCTTTCAGCTTGTCGTTGTAAGTCAATTTCACATAAATATCTCCATTGTCATTTACCGTGATATGACGCGCACGACCAGTACTGTCGGCCACTACCAGCGCCTCAAAACCACCGGGAAGAAAAAGTCCGCCATTATCGGAATCGCCAGAGGGAACTGTAAGGTGTTCGCGGCATTGCGTAGTGCTGAATAGTAAAGAACCAAAGCAAAGAATTCTTAGAATGATTGCAGACCTGGTTGTTGGCATTATTTGATTTTCATTTTCACTTCTCAAACTCCTTAGCTGAAATTCCGTTGAGATCCCATACTATCTTGCCGGCGCGAATCGTGAGCTCAGCTTCGAACTTTTGTTTCCCACTGATTCGATTTCCACCTGCATCCGTAAATCCAAAGTTCCCCTGTCGGATATTAAGAACGGCCACGTCAGCGATAGCTCCTTCACTAAGATTGCCAAGGTCTCTTCGTTTGATAGCCATAGCGGGCAACCATGTAGCCCGACGCAGAACGTCTTCTTTAGTCATCCCCATCGCCATATACTTGGACATTACATTTAGCATATCCTTCATACCTGCATTCATGCTAAATCTGTGGAGGTCTGTTCCGAATGAATTGGGAGCAAGTCCCTGCTGAAGAGAGGGAATCGCTTCACTAAACCAAAAACCGGCGCCACCGTGCCCAAGATCAAAAAGTATTCCTCGCTTCTGTGCTTCCTTTACAAATGGTCTCACCGATTTATTATCATCAAGCACTGACATCCTCTCAGAAACCTTCTCAAATGAATGTGTGATGATATCGCCTGACCTCATTTTCCTCAGCTGGTCCTCCAACGAATACTGGGGAAGATGACATTCCACCAATAATGGTCGGTTAGATCTGTTGCCCGCTTCAATAGCTTTATCAAACGGCGTCCATTCTTTGCCTTCGTAGTGACCGATCTTGATACCAACGATTATGTCTGGATACTTTTGAATCGTTTCAACTGCATTGTTTACATCCATATCAGCAAGATCTTCCTGCATCGGTTTCCCACCCATTCCTGAACCAGCAATGTTCAAAAATGCCAGTATCCTTGTCTTTGAACGATCTATAACCTGATCCTTAAATAGGGGAAAATTCCTCCATCCCGATGTTCCGGCATCCACAACGGTCGTGACACCGGCTTTGAGAGCAATGTCATCCGGTGAAATGCTCAAGCTTCCACCCGCAAAAGTCTCGGGACTGCTTCCAACAAAAACGTGTGTGTGCAGATCAATTAGACCCGGACAAACATAAAAGCCGGTAACATCAATCACCTGCTTTGCATCAACAGCTTCGATCGTCGGTGCAACCTTGATTATTTTGCCGCCAGAAATAGCGACATCCATTTTTGAATCTATGTTGTTTGCTGCATCGAATACGTGCCCATTTTTTAGAAGAAGTTCAATGGACTGCCCGTGTACGACTGTGGTCAAGAGGTACATTAGAACAATCGTTATATAACTTCTGGTGTTCATACTCACTTGGCATCCCATGGCGGCGCACTAATACCATTAAGATCCCATACAACCTTGCCGGCCCGGATTGTTAGCTCTGTCTCCAGTTTTTGTGTGCCCTTGAACCGTGTGCCTCTCACATCCATGAAACCAAAATCGCCCTTCCTTAAGGAAAAGACGGCGACGTCTGCTTCACTTCCTATGCTAAGGCTGCCAAGTTCCTTTCGGTTGATCACCGTTGCTGGCGCCAACGTTGAGCGCGTAATAACTTCCTGTAGGGTCATTCCCATGGCCATAAACTTCGATAGGACATTAGAAAGGTCCTTCATCCCGCCGTTCATACTTTGGATGTGAAGGTCTGTGCTGATTACGTTTGGCTTAAACCCTTGTTGTATCGCGGGAACTGCTTGACGCCAGGTGAATGCGCCGCCTCCGTGACCCACATCGAAGACTATCCCTCTCTTTTGAGCTTCAAATACAAAAGGTTTTACTTTTCCGTTTTCGTCTACTACAGTTTCGCGATCATCCGGACCGTTGGCATACGTGTGTGTAAACATGTCGCCCGGACGAAGGTGTTGCATGAAGAGCGATTCAATTGAGTTAGGAGGGTGATGCTCCCCGAAATCCACCATCACGGGCACATTCGCAAGTTTACCCGCTTCAACAGCCTTGTCAACCTGACTGAAATCGCCCCAGTAGTGTGCGGCTTTGATCCCCACGATAATATTAGGGAACAGCGTTTTTATCATGTGCGATGTCATGACTGGATTCATGTCTCCAAGATCTTGCTCCTCAAAACGGCCGACCATGCCCCAACCGACTATGTTGAGTAGTGCAAGGACCCGGGTCTGCGCCTTGTCGATTGTTTGTTCTTTAAACTGGCGAAAATTTCTCCATCCCGATGAGCCCGCGTCTACAACGGTAGTGACACCCGATCTGAATGTAAACCCATCTGGTGCCACACTGGTAGGTCCATTAGCTATATAAGCTTTCAGGTCATTTCCAGGATACACATGCACATGCATATCGATCAGGCCGGGTGTGATGTACATTCCCTTTGCATCTATGACCTTCTTAGCATTTGCGATAGGTATGTTTTCGGCTACCTGCGAAATTTTATTATCAACGATGGCAACATCCATTACCTTATTGATGTTGTTTTTGGGGTCAATGACGTGTCCACCCTTCAGTAATATGTCGATGCTCTGCGCGTGTACAAAAGCAATAGGCTGAAGTAAGAGACAAAACAATGTGCTGATCAAATGGACGCGTAGTTTCTGAACGAACATTTCGTTGATTCTTTAATTTCAAATGGAGACAGAATTCCGTTTACTGAAGATGTTGAATCAGGTTGCAAGTGGTGGGCCACCTGGAATTACAACTTTCCTGCGCTCAGCCTTATATGCAGTCTTTTTCGCCGTGAATTTTGCTGTAAGATATTCGCCCAGGTAGATTGAACCGGCAATTGTATCTCCTGAGATAGTTCCGGAGAACATGTAAGTGATGCCATCTCCTGGCATTCGTAAGTTACTCCGAAGTTTGACCTGATCACCTTCAACCATGCCCATAATTTCCTGTACTGAAAAATCAGAAGTGTGTGTACCCTGAATCCAGTTGCCATCCTGCTCGATGTAAAACTTGTGAGGGCTTGTGCTTGTGAAAAAATCAACAGCAACATCCCAGTGACCACTGATGGTAGCACCGGGTGCAGCCATCGCGGTATTCCTTGCGGGTCTTTTTTGGGACAGCAGGTTGACTATTCGTTCAGCGACTACTTTATCATTACCAGGTTGCATTTGTCCTGATGTGATGTTGATGGACGTTGTGCCTTTTTCATTTCGGCTACCGACGGCAATCCTCGGTTTGTTTCGAGCAAAGTTCTCGGCAACTTCATCACCCGTGATATTCAATTTATCAGGATCCCACATGATGCGCAGTGTAGGGGAGCGGTTGGACAGTGCAGTTGGTTCTTGCACGCTTGTTGTGACTCCTTCAATTTTAACGACTTGCTTGGAGATAAAATCGAGATAGGAGAGCCATGTCTTCCATTCGGCCTGATGATCGCGTTTTACCCATGCTTCCACAGCAGCAAGCATTCCCATCATCTCTTCCTTACCTACTTTGTTATCGCGTCCCGGACCGTGATGAGGCGAACTAGCTTGCCACGACGCCATAAGGATATCCTTCTTGCCGAGCAATAAGCCTGCACACTGAGGTCCGCATATTGCTTTACCGCCGCTATAGGCAACAATGGTGGCGCCTTGTTGCAGATGGACATTGGGGATCGTAAGTATTTCTGCAGCCGCATCAACAAGGATTGGAATGTTCTTAGGCTTAGCAATGGATGCTATAACTTCCAGTGAAAGTGGTTTTCCGGGATCGGAATCTTCACCTGACATGATATACACCAGCGCTGTTTTGGCGTTTATCGCACGTTCAAGTTCTTCTGGAGTATTTACCGTGATGAGTTCAACACCAATATTCCGGAGGGCATGATCATATGCATTTCTTGAATAACCTGTAATGATCACTTCTGTCTTTTCAAATCCCGTCAAGTCTGGTATTCGAATAAGCTTTTCCGGATTTCCTCCCGTCACGCAGGCGGCAGTAACATGTTTTAATCCCGCAGCACATCCGGATGATACCATTCCCCATTCCGCACCAGTTACTTCCGCGAGCCGGCGGCCCACACCAAACGCGAGTTCATCGTATTGAACGAAAAAACCAGACGCGGCCTTCATCGCTGCGACTACTTCCGGCCGTTCGACTGAACCCCCAATAATTGTAAATGTCCCTCGGCAATTGATGACCGGATCGACACCAATTGATTGATAAATGTTTGGACCAACCTCAAGCGGACCGGATGCTGGTTGTACAAAATCAGCCGCGTTAGCTGCTGATGTAAACGGTAAAATACTTCCAGCGAAAGGTAATACCGTTAAGTTCTTTACGATCTCTCTTCGTTTCATAGTCATTGACATTAATTGGGCGAGCGGATGATGGTAAAGTTATTATTATTATTCGCCCTGTCAAGACTAAAATACGTGTGCGTCTGACACACTTTTGAGCGCATTATCCCACGAGAAATCTCTTCTTTCAATTGCTCAGGTAAACGACACTTTCAAATCTGTTTCTTTTGCTTCATTGTGACTCTTAAGCCTGTTGAACTTTTGGTTTCGACTTTCGTCACTGTTTCGGAGTTGCTCCGTTTTGTTGGCGTACTTCAAGTTGATTTCTTGAAACTTTTCCTGCTCAGCCGTCAGTTGCAAATTATTCTTCATCCACTCGGTGGGCCTGGCTGCGCGTTCGGCAGGCGGCATTGGTTCTTTTTCCTGTTACTGCGCAATGCTATTAGCTGATACCAGTACGAATGCTACGAGCAAGGCCGGCATTATGTGTAGTGGTTTCATATAAAATTGGATTGAGAATAATTTAGGCATTAAACAACATGATATGAACCTTGCAGGGGCAAAAAAAACGTTTCCCGGCGGGATGGCCGGGAAAACGTGTCTAGAAAGGGTCCGAAATATTTTTCTCAACTAATGGGCACCGATGAGGTGAACACTGCGAGTGAGTGGAGCAGCTCGACCTTTATCGGCTGCTCCAATTCACTACCTGCAAACCCCGTTTCAAACAGTTTTTTGATAGAATGCAAACATCAACTCGCATCCCGGTGATCCTTTTATAATTGACACTCTTTCATATTTGCCTGCGAGACTAGATTGTCGGTCTGCCCATCATCAATGGATGTGCACTCACGACGGTCACGGCAAGCACAAACAGCATCACAGCAAACAAGAAGATCGTTATGTATATTTCCCTCTTCATAAGTCGGACATCGCAAATCAATTCACGGTTTTTCCGATTGACTACCCGCTATCTCAGGGAGATTTCTCTACATAGTTAACAGCATGGACAACAAAAAGATAGTTAAACACCGTTAATCACAGTGAAACAGGATAGCTGATTTCCAGGGCGGATATGTATGGTCGGTTCAAAAGACGATTGACTGGTGACAGGGCACGGAATTACCAAGGCCGGCGGATCTATCTAGCCCACAACGCCCAGCGATTTGTATTGAATGAGCTTTTGCAGACCCTGCTGAATCTTTTCAGTCATTGGTCTCAGCGTAAATTGTCTTGAAAGATGCTGTGTAGTTAGAAGGTCGTCGACGGATTTGTCGGATTCAAGCATATCTAAAGCTTCAATTCCACGATCGTATTCGTCGAGGTAAGCAAAGGATGCGGCTTTGATGAGGGGGATTTGTTCAACACTCATTTCAATGCGATCTGCCCAAAAAATAGCATCCTGATAGCGTTCTCTCATAAAGCTATGATAGCTGAAAGCGAGAACCTGCCACCAGATGAGTTCAGGCATTTGCTGAAACGCGGCATCAAGAATCTCCTTTCCGCGATCATAATAACCCATGTAAATGAGAAGCGCGCCCATCGATGCCCGGTAATCATTATTTCTTTGATTGAGGCGCGCGCCTTGCTCCAGCGTTGCAACGGCCTCACTAAAACTACCCTTAAAAAGGAGGCTGGTAGCCAAAGAAATATATCCTTCCTGACAGTATGGATCGGATTTTAAAGACCGATGTGCAAAAGTTGTCCCATCTGCCAGCGATCTCTCAGAATCCACCGGGTTCATTAACAACTCCCCTGAACTGATCTGGCTCAGGTATGCATAGGCCAGAGCATTTGAAGAATCCCGTCTGATCACCTCATTATAGAATAATTTGGCGTTTGACGCGATATAAGGGTTGAAATTCCTGCTGTGCTGATAATACCAATATTGAATGGGAAAAAGTAATCCTGGTTCGTGTCGCGAATTGTCGATACGGTCGATCTGATACCTGGAAATAGCGCCGCGAAGTCCCATAATGGAGGCAAGCACCCGGTCAACGACATGCTGCTGAAACTCATAGTAGTTGTCAACCGGCATCAACCGTTCAAAAGTTTGAGCCCAAACCTGGTCATGCGTGTCTGTTGCGACCAGGTTTATCCAAAGTAGGATACGTCCTTTCAACCATTGAACGCTGCCGGTGAGTTGAAAGTCTGTCGAGTATGGGCTTGACATCGTTGAAGTTTCCTGTATAATGCTATCGTCAGGTACATTCACTCGTACTCTTACATGGGGAAATTGTGTTAGCTCCGTCCGCAGAAATTCACTAACGCCTGCAGCAAAAAAAAGCAGATCATTTTCCGAACCGATATTCTTGAACGGCAGGACTGTTAACGAAACTTTTCCCTGAAGCCCGAACACTCCGGGCAGTGGACGAAATGTATTGCTTATCCTTTTTGATTGTCCGTTCTCAGAATTATGGTACTCATCAATTACATCAACGACCGGAGGAATAAATGGCGTTGCTTCAGAGGTTAACTTAAAATTGGGTGCATAACTTCCCTTCGGAATTGAAATCACAATAGGATCATCTTTTCCTTCTTCATAGTAGTATTCCTTCAAAACACGCCTCAGTCGGCCTGCATGAATCCTTACAATCGAATCTACCTGTGGATTAAAATCGGCGTCCTTTCTGAGCGCCTGAACACCGATGGTGTATTCTTTAAGTCCCTCTGGCCTTCCCGCAAGGGTCTCATTTACCACAAAAGTCAGGAAATCTGTAAGTACTGCAGATCGACTGATCTGTGTTGATGCAAGAATACGTCGCAGCTGCGCAAATACATCTTCCTTCCTGATCATCGCCGCGTTTTATTAATTAATCTTTAAAAAATTAGCAACTAACTTTTTCCGCAATGTGTTCTCTTAGTGGTTTTGAGGCTTGAGCTAAATACCGGCTCCGAAGACCCTTACGTCCTGTTGGCGATAGCGCCAATCAGTCTCAGATAGTGAAATTACTCAATTCTTTTAATTAATGGTATGGATGAGGAAGTTATTTACCTTTTAAATCGCTTTCCAAAGCATAAGAAACTTTTAATGGAATCGTACACGAACGACGAGGAGTTTAGAACCTTATGCCAGGATTATTACAAAAGTGCAATAGCCCTTGAAAAAATCGAACGTAAAATGACGAAAGGCTTGAAGAGCCGGCAGGAGTGCGAGCAGGCTTATTCCGATCTCGAGAATTCAATTGCCTTGCGCTTAAAAACTTTAAAGGAAACAAGGACCAGTAGCCCGCAATAGTGACTATAAATTGTTTAGTAGATAAGTTAAGAGGATTGAACAAAAATAAAGCTCTCCGTTCTATCATTGACCACCCCGCCAGCAATGATTTTTTTTGCGCGAATCAATTCCTTCAGATCATGAATTGCATCTATTAAAAATCAGACTAACTTGAAGAAGGTCTGAAATGCAATCCGTTATGAAATTGTTAATCCTCGCCATTTTTTGCATTCTGTTCCTTTCTTGCGCCACTTTAAAAAAACTTCCGGACGCAAATCTCACGTCCGATTTCTACTACCTTCATCAGCAAGAGGGAGGAAACACCAGGGTATACGTGAACGTAGTTAACGACTCTATACGAATTATCACTGACCAGGCGGATCAGAAAGATACAGCATCTATCGTCCCAGCTAACG
>DATHIE010000733.1:0-11636 GCA_035316905.1 Chryseolinea sp.
GTAGCCTTAGTTTTCATATCGCGTTTGATGTTGCTCAGATGACACGCGGTGCATCTACATCATCTTGTCAAGTGTGTAATAACTATTGAACTCGTGAAAAAGACCCTCTCATATTCCCTGATGGTCGTCGTCTTAATCGGAGCATTAATACGATGCGACACATTGAATGTTGACCCTGGTGCAATCCTCGATGACGATGAAACCATTACAGACGATGAAAGACTCGCTGTGCTTGAGGCCTGCCATGAAAAGGCCATGGAACTTAATAATTTGAAGGAAGAGGAAGACAAAATTGAGTTTTTGGTCTGGCTCTATGGACAACCTGAGTTTTCCGATGCAGGTTTTGCGGGAGCGGATTTATTTGCAGTCTTTAAAGACGAGCGCATCGCATTTTTTGTTAACACCCCGCTGACTGACGAAACAGGCGGACGACTTCCATCTGGTGGTCGCGTGATCACAAGCACTGAATCAAGTAGCGCAGGCCGAACAGAGGACCTGCCAAAGGACAAAAAAGTAAGTCTGTTCAATGGAATGGGAAAGTATTTTGATGACAACACCTTAGCTATTCAAACTATTTTCACTGCATCGAAAACGAAATACCAGGTTGAAAGAAAAGCGGCATCAATTCAAAATCTCAAGGCCGTATCCGGAGATGCCGTATTTTACATTTTCACGCATGGTGGTGGCGGCGCTATTCCATTGCCAAACAAAAAAGATTCACTCTACATTATGAGCCTATGGACAACGGATGCGGTAGACAGAGCAGGCGAAGGTGCTTATAAAGACTACCTTTTAAAGAAAGAAGTTGCTTATATGCGATCAACTTATGATAGTGAAGTTCCGGTATGGCATTATGGGATCACCAGTGAATTCATCAAAGCGCACATGTCCTTCGGCGAAAACTGTATTATTTATGTCGATGCCTGCAATAGTTTCAGGGAAAATCAAGCGGCGGAAGATTACAGGGCAGTAGTGATGGGAAAGGCAGTGGGTGGTGGGGCTACTTATGTTGGATGGACCATGGAGACGAATGCCCTTTTTGCACCAAGAGCATCACAATTCATCTTCGACCGGCTCCTGGGCACGAACTCAACCGGGTCTGGGGTCATTCCAAAGGAGAATCCAATTCAACGCCCTTTTGACCTTGCTCCCATCTTCGAAGATCTCACGAGGAACGGTTTCGATAAATGTGCAAATGGTGCAACATTGTCGTATACCACATTGAACCCTGATGAGATCCTCTTAACACCGACGATTGAATCCATGGAGGTCGATGAATATACCAGTACATTATACCTACACGGACTGTTCGGACATCACGAGGGATTGGTCAGCATAAATGGAACAAGCGCAGGTGTTACTTCGTGGTCTCCTAACTTTATTTCCTGCATAATTCCGCAGACCGGAAGCGGATCGGTTGGAGATGTTATCGTCGAGTCACCGCAAGGACATAAGAGTAATCCTGTTCCTTTGACCGAGTGGCTGATCAAGGTGAATTATTCATCCGATGACAATCACGTTAAGATGGAGGGAGTCTGTACACTGCGACTTCGAGGCGATGTTCATCCCACCAGAACCAAACCCCATGAAACACCAAAACGTCCCGGTGATCCCGACTACGCTCTGGGAGGTCCTTTTAATATGAAGGGCTCTTCTGCCACGTATACAATCAGCGGCCAAAAATTCGAAACCTGTACCCTGGACGGCTGTGTGAATAAGTTCACGGAAACGATAACTCCAAAATCCGGAAGAGTTGACTTTGCAATACCACCTGCCGTCGGTCCATCAGTAGTCGCCAGTTATGTCTGGGGACCAGAACGGAAATACATCATCATAGATGCTATTGCCATAAGCCATCCCGACACGGAATCATCCTATGTGGCGAGTTTAAAATGTCCAAACGAAGCGGAAAGGGTCTCAGAATTTGATAGTCCGTTTGGATCGACCTTCGTGCATCCGATAACCGCGGAGTCAAATGCCGATTTTAAGCTCGAGATCGCCGAGAACTATAATATCCGCCCGGGAAGTCTCACTAAAAGCCGCGCCAAGCCATGGAGCCTGTGTAATGGCAATGGGAAATATACAATAGTTGCGCAATGGCAGGTTGTCACACCGAACTTTGCACCTACATCTGAGACGCCGGCAAGGAAGGCTGTCTCAACGCCTACCGATGATTGAACGGGCACGAAGGTCCGTCGCGGTCACTACCATGCCGTTCTTTATTTAAGGATATACTTTTTGTGAATTCTCTCAATCCGGATTAGGAACCTCAGGTAAGATAGGATCTTTCGCTTCTTCCTTAGGATTCAATAATAAATAGGCAACGCCTCCAACCACGATCAACGGTACGCCCACCTGCAAAACAATAGGCATCTTACGTCGGATATAAAAGTTTTCACTCTTAATAGGCTGTTCTTCTGAGCTCAACTTGGTCAGCTGGAAGTAGTATCTGTTGCGCTTACCTGGCTTTACCTTTTTGTCGATTTCAAATTTTATCTTGTTATCATTCACAAAGCTGCTGTCTACTATTCTTACTAAAACGGGCTTACCTGCGACGTCTTTGTATATATCAAGGCGTAGGCGCTCGAAGATCTCTCCTCCATTCCATGCGAGCGTATGTTCCATCGCGCGCCGGTAGGTAGAATCCTTCCTTACGTTCGAAACAACAATTGGTGCGGTTTTTTCCACAACCTTAATCTGCTTGAATGTCTGTTCATTGTTTTCGTAAAGGAATATGGAGTAGATCTTACTTTCAGGAACTCCGGTTGACTTTATCGTGACCTGGACATAGAAGTCTATTTTCTCCTGTGCTTTGTTTGGTTTCTTTTCATCCTTGTACGTATAAGTGCCATCAATACTTCGGTCCGCCGTTACCTTTACAAAGAGTCGGTTGCGTTTTTCATCAATAAACACCTTGCTGGCCACGAAGTTTGTGTAAACCAGTTTCACCCCTTCGAGGTAACGTGAACTGATATCGTCAAGGTAAGTAGTAAGGCGGTCGATGTTTTCCCGCAGCGTTTTCGGCCGGTCTGCGATTGGGATCAAGTCGTTGAACACATTAACGCTATCACGTTGTACTGATTTCAACAGCTCGGCTTTATAGAGGGCTATCAGATCTTTGTCAACTTCCTGGGCAAGCAGTTCCATGTACTTGGCGTAATCTGAAACCGTTTGCTTAGCAGATTCGATGATCACTTTTTCATTCGTGCGGCTTATGGTTTGCTGGCATAACGCCGCGGGTGCACACATGATAACAAGTATCAACACCATGAAATAAGATCTCATGTGCTGCAAGTGAATTTTTTTGTTCTGCGTGCTCATGGAGTTATCACTAGTTTCTTAAAGTACGACTTAACCGATGATCCAGGCTCCGAGGCCTGTAATCGATAGATGACCACGCCGGATGTGACCTCCCCTCCTGTTGTTCCTTTTCCATCCCATTCAAATTCATAGAAGCCAGGGACGAGGTTGGCATTTACCAGCGTTTGTATTTCTTGTCCTTGCAGGGTATATATTCCAAGGCGTACATGAGTTTTATCCTTTGTCACTGTAAAGGGAATTTTCGTTGAAGAACTCATGGGGTTCGGATAAGCGTCCGACAAAACAACACCTGAAGGTTTCGCGATGTCTTCGATATAAGATTTATCACCGTAGTGAATTTTGAAACTATAACCCTCGCGGTAAGTAAATGTATAGTGATTTTCTATTCGCATATCGATGAGCCGTTGCGCCACGTTGTCCTGCAAATACAGCTCGCGGTCGTTCTCACCGAATGATGTGTTGTCCCATGTAAGCGTGACTTCTTTTAAATCAGTTGTGTTCATTACTTCAACATCCCAGGTATATCGTTCATCTGTTCCAACTATTGAAGTTGAAAGTGAATGAGGGAATGAAAGATCTAAGGATTGAACGAATGCGGGAAGCTTGTGCTCATCTTTTTCATCTACGCCGTCGTTTGCTTGCGGATGCATTCCAAAAGAGCTGATCATATTTTTCAATTGCCCAGCAGAAAGGTCGAGTGCGATACGCCATTCTTTTTCATCGAGCTTGCTGGCAAATTGTCTTGATTCTTCCTTTTTGCGACCACTGTTTATCGCGGGGTTCTTCTTGAAAGGTATTTTGAGAGTCACCTCGTTCTCGCTGTGTACAAACCCTCCGCGGTAACGGTCAATAGTCGGCGGTGTCTGAAATGATCCGCTTGTAAATGTTTTAAATGGCTCGACACCGGTAGGATTACCGCTCTCCGTCATGATTTCATCCCAGCTTACATTGAAGTCATATGGATTGCCGATCTGGTTCCAGCCCGGATGTAGAGTAATCTCAAATGGGCCGAAGTTGTGATGCAACGTTTTGCCTATATCAAATGTGATTTCGTGCTCTTTGCGACTGATCAACCAATAACCCTTACCGGGATCTATGTCGTCGAGACCTTCCAGGTACTCCAAATAGCCGACACTTCCTGCTCCCTCATTTTTGTAGTGAATAATGCGCCACTTGGTAGGATCGTATCCATATTCATCAAACATGCTTTTGAATACCGAGTTGATCTTGTTATTAGGGGACAAGTCATAAGGAATTGAAATGATATTGTAATCCTCTATGTTTCCGCCAAAGCGAAGGTCCGGAATGGGAGTGGTAGCGCCAGAACCAATGTTATCTTGAAACACTTTAAAAGTCTGACTGTGCTTAACTAAGCCTGATTTATCAAAGACTTCATAATATGCTTCCAGACCAACAGCGTCGTCGGGAAAATCTGCTTCACCCACAGTGTGCTTTATTTCATTGTCGTTATGCGACAATACGTGCGATGCCCATGCTGTCTCTCCGCCCGATATTCCTTTTGTCCAGAATTTGATTTCGTCAACGGTCTCGTGATTGTAAACTTCTAGTTCCAAATCTAAAAAGTCATCATCCCTGCTTGAGTTGAACCTGAAATACGTATCGTCAGGTTTTGATCTTACTTCTGCTCCTACCACAAACTTGTCCCTGAGGAGAGTGGCGTCGCCATTAGAGGTAACCACTGTAACGTTATGGTCCCCCTCAATCCCCAGAGGAATTTGAACTTGCAATTTAATCTGGCTCGCGGCCTTTATGCTGGAGGGATCTACAAGCAAATCTCCAATTTTCACCGACACATCTCCTGTTTGGAAGCTCAGGTTCACTCCATTAATGTCCATCAAACGGCCGGAAATGAGTGCCTCATCGCCATCCACAGAAACAACTGAATTAATCGTTGGAATTCTTATAACATCAAACTGCTGCTGTTGATAAACATTCGAGATGTCCTGTATGACAAGTACGACATCCTGTTTACCGCGTACGGCGTTCTGAGGGACCATCACTTTTATTTCCGTGATACCGTTGCTAACGATATCGTCAAGTGATGCAACAGCTTCCCCAAATTTCACAAGGAATTCAGTCTCATTTGCGGGAAAATTTGTTCCCGTTATCGTCACAAGATCGCCGGGACCACCGTCAATAGGCACAACGGACGAGATACCGGTATCCGTAATATTCTCAAAAAGAATCGTCGCGTTGCTTTGCTGACCATCAAAGCTTACAACGACCGGAATTTTATCACGCGTGAGACCAGTGGGAACTGTGACCTGCAGCTTAGTACGATCCCAAAGCAATGTATCAACCTTGGCCTTGATAGATCCAAAGTAAACAGCGTTCAAATAAGGTGTCTTTCCAAAATTGCTTCCGGTGATAACGATCTTCTCGCCCGCATAGGCCTTTGATTTTGAGAGAGATGTTACAACGGGATCGGGATCATCTGGAATATCAATTATACTTGTCGTTCCATTTCCATCCTTTTGAAATCCAAGAATGAAGTGATTTCTCTTCTTTGCAAAACTTGCCGCGGGGGTTTCTGATAGTCCCGGTTTGATCTCAAATTCGTCAACCGTAACCGTTACTTTGTCAAGGGGGTTGATGCGATGACCGTACACCTTCCCTGCGTTGGTATTATGCCACGTTACAAGAAACTCATTTCGATCATAGTTAAATGCAAGATTCGGGTTCAGCGCGCCACCCTGACCTCCCTGTTGTTGCGTCTTGCTTATCGTGGATGGAAACTGATATTTTGTTAGTGAGCCATTCGGTTCAAAAGTAAGTATCGCTGCCGCAATGTCCCTTGACTCCACCAAGCCATCCTGCGGCAATACACTTAGTTGATGTTGAAAGTGCGCATTCCATATCACAGCGAAATTCTTAAGATAGGGATTATAAACAATGTGAGGAGCGCTTGCATACGCGTCATCCTGGTTGGGAAGCTTTACAGCGGCAATCGAATCCTTTGTTGACAATAAGTTTTGATCCAGCACGCGGAAAAACATTCTACCATACGACGATACATCCTCCGCTCTTTTCTTCTCGTACGTGTATGCCACAACAGATTTCCCAGCCTTCGGGTCTGAGTCGATTGAGATATCCAGGAAACTACGCGCGCCTAGAGTCCAGCCCGCGAGGTAGGTCCAAGCGATGTTGCGAATGGGATCGGGTTTGTTAACATTTGCCTGTAGCCGGGTGCGTCTCGCGCTCATACCTCCGTTTTCGCCAGTAAACACCCAGGCAAGGTCAAACGCATTTCGCGCCGGATTGTATCGGACGTCGTGACTCTGTATATACACGTATGTTGGAGCCGGGTCGCCGGGAAATATCTTTTCACAACCTCGCCATTCGTTTGCTTGCGGAACAGTAAGGTCGCTTTTAATAAACTTACCCCACAGCCTTTCCGTGAATGTAAGGGAGTCGGCAATCCAGGTAACGAGATAGGTACCCGCGGAATCGACTGCCACTTTCGGAGCCTTACAAATCGTGGTGAATTGGTTTAGTTTCTGAAGCGCCGACTTGCGTTCACCAAATTTACCGTCAAGCAAAACAGCGTAAACGTTACCACCTTGTAGACCTACAAGAATATACTGATCGTTCTTTTGATCGTAACTCATGGATTGATTCGTGAGACCCGAAGAATGATTTACTTCACTATTCCCCCCTGTAAATTCAAAATGTTTTTCAGCGGAAAATGCAGAGTAATTTCCTGCCGCATCCCGCGATTGAACTGCCCAATCATACGATCCATTATTTGCTAATTCAGGAATGTAAAATCGGTTGGCTTCAGCCGATCCCTTTATATTATGAACACGAGGTTTGCCAGACTTCGTCGCATAAGGTGAAACCAGCGTATCAAGACCTTGTCTCAGGTAAAAATTATAAGTTATACCTCCATTCGGAGTTGTTGCGTCGGTGGATTTGTTCCACGACAATGTCACAGCCGGCCCTTGAATCGACTCACTTAGTCCCGCTGGCACCGTCGGTTTAGCATTTGCACCAACGAGATTCCGAAGTGATTTTGCGTACCGTACACTTTCGCTAGTTGATGTATTTACGTAGCCCCCTGTTGTAATAATGTCCAGTCGCTGATCACCATTAAAATCCCCAATGATATATCCTCCCACGGAATGGAACCTGGAGTTTGGCGGGAGATCTATCGTCGTTTCCTTCCGACTCTTGACTTCTTTGAAGCGAAGAAGATACTGACTATAATTTCCATTCGGCACATGGATCGTTTCTACATCTCCGTTATTGTCAAAATCTCCTGCACCAATTGGAAATATCGGCCCCACAAAATCATCAACCGATTCCACCTCGACTCTCGAAAAGATATTCTGCTGATTAAAGTAAGTCACGACCAGAAAGGACTCGGTGCCACGTGCACGGCTATCTTCTGCACGCAAAAAGTCGCGGTCTCCATCGCCGTCAAGATCGATTGCAGTTATTCTTCCGCGGTTGTAATAACCATAGGCCGTTGGGAATAGATGATGCGTTGCAAGAAACTCATGGCCGTAATTAGAATAAATTCCATCTCCAATTACATCAAGGTCACCATCTAGGTCATAGTCAGCCAATGCCGAATTCTCACTGAATACATTTGGCATCTCGCGGCTAAAGGTTGATGCACCTGTTCTTGTAAGCAGGAAGGATTCCAGGGATTTTGTCACCAATAAATCCTGATCGCCATCAGCATCCACATCACCCCAATCCAGATTAGTAGCGAGATCGGAGGAGATGGGAATTTGTGTGGTGAAGGTTCCCGCATTGTTGATAAAGGCGGTAAGAAAATTCTGGGCACCATCAAAGCCTGATGCAATGATATCCAGCTTTCCGTCATTGTTAAGATCAGCCCAAATGCAATCACCCGATACGTTGGCAATTACTATACCGGTGGTTGTAAAAGAAATGGACGCCGCGGTCGACGTATTTCGCAGGACTTCGGCTTTCCAGTTCCCTCCATCATTCCACCTCACAAGCAAATCAAGGTCACCATCGCCATCATAGTCGCCGCCATCAATCGCCGACGCGTTTACTAACGCAGCCTGCAGAAGGTCTGTGATGGAAAATGACTGAGCAGATAAAAAGGAAATCTTACCTACGAAAATGCATAGGCAAAGGCACAAGAAAAGAAGGCGGCTATTCATGGAAATGCTTGTCAACCTAGCCTCATGCCCTTTCAACAACGCTTTAGAAAATGACTCAGCTTCGACAAGCGATCAGATAATGAAAACCAACCAGACAAAAGCCAAACAGACTAAAGTAATACTACCTCACCGGCATCCAAGTTTAGGTAATTTCGAAAATAGTATAAATATGTTGTTCCACCAATCAATCAGCATAAAGTTCTTTCAGATACTGCACTTTTTGTTGATTGTTGGCCGGTTGAAGCAGGCCCAAAAGCCACCCCGAATTTTTTGATTCGCGGTTTACATAATTGACGGTCATAATCCATCCATCCAACTGAAGAAAATGATACGTGATTTTGCCTATTGCTTCGATTTTTACCCGACCCTCCACGAGCTGGTTCAATGTCTTGGATGGCGCACCCACCAGCTTTGCAACCTTGTCATTTGTCCATGATGGGTCGTTTAGTGATAGCCGGACGCCCATAAAATCTGTTCCATTAGTCGACGGGGGAAAGTATAATTCGTTGCCCCGAAACCGCTCATCTATCTGCAGGTCACTAGAGTGAAAGGATTTAATCACCCATGCCTGTACACCCTGACCAAGGTTAACCACCTGCATAACGCAACTCAATTTTTTAGACTGGCCGCCCGACTGTACACTCATGTTCAATTCGGCATACCAAAACAGATCCTCAAATCGGATAAATTTTGGCTGATAAGGACTATTGATCTCTCGGAAGAATGTATTAATCTTTTGCTTGACGGCTGCGTCTTTTCGGTCGACCTTACCCAGATCAAATAACGAAAAGAGCTTATAGTCACGTTCCTTCATGAACGCCAGGCATTCAGCAGTATCCTTTGGGTTGGCTGCATGAACACTTCCGCTTCCTTCTGGTTGGTTGTTGAAGCGGTCAATAAAAAATTCAATGTTCTTAACCCGATACTCCCAGTTCTCCGCACGATTCTCCCAGTCATATACGAGCTGTGCGGATACTTCAGGTACGAAGATTCCGTAAACAATGCATATAGACAAGAGGTAGCGCACAACCATTATTGCGTAGCACGTGTCTCCTTCACGTTGATATTACCGAGCTTGGCCGGATAAAGTACCACCATTTTATCGCCTACTAATGTTGTGTCAGGCTTGATAGTTATGTCGATTGCTTTCTCCGTTACATCGGTATAGTCGGGTACCTCGCTTGACTCTTTATAATAGATCTTAGTGTCCTGAAAGATATATGCCGTTGCATAATACTTGTTGTCAGGACCAAGTCGTACATCCGTAAGCTGCGTTACCTTATAAAAAGTGATCACTACCTTGTCTGCCTTGATAGCGTATAGGCGGTCAAAATAAGTACGAACAGGACGGTCGATGACTGTTTCTTTACCATTAACCAAAGATGATATCTGCACAATCCTATTTTCATCTTCGAACAATTCAACGGCCTGGCTGATGGAACTTTTACGAAGATTATCATCCATCGCTTTGTTAGCAATCAGCGTAATATAATGTTCAAGGCGTTTGACCTTGTTCAGAACAGATTTTTTGAAATAATCCTTAAGTTCATCTGTTAGCGCTTCCTGAGCATATAATTGCGGACCGAGAAACAGCATCAGGAAAAGGGCAAGCAGACGGATTTTTAAAGCGTTCATCATTTATTCGAGTTCTATAGAAAGTTCTACGATTTTCCCGGAATCACTTGTTTCCATGGCGACCACTTTAACACTTGATTCGGGCAAAGTCACCAGGCGGTCCAGCAATTTGGTTGCTGTAAGCCTTTCATCAATACGATTTCCAATCATAATATAGGTGGTTGCATACGGAACCACAAAATAGCCAAGCAGTTGTTTCTGTTTCAATTGCCGGTCCTTGAACGGAATGGTAGCATTTGTCAGACTCATAAGTTCCTGGGATAGTATCTCTTCAGTAACGACCTTACGTGTTGACGGCGGAGTTACCGGAGGTTTCACTTTTGTTTCAACGGGTTTCGTCTCGGGTTGTGTCGCCGTAGAACTTGTCTGAGTGACCACTGGTGCGGTAGCCGGTGGAAAGAAATAAAAGTCACCTATTATATTAGAGGCATCCCATGTGTATTGTTTTTCCTCCGAAAGTTTCAACACATTTCGCCTTACCTCTTTGAACACTTGCTCGATGAGCAGACCGGGAATCTCAATTGCTTTGAGTAATTCCTGTGTATATAAACCGTTCTTTCCCGTTCCATCGGAGGCAACGGAACCAGGCGCCGTGGCGTAAGCAACGAATGAGCCGTACGCTCTTTTAATTTCTCCCAAACCGGTGCCCATCGATCGGGTAGCCGATGGAAAAGGATTGTTCCGACAGGCATCAAGAATAATGATGTTCATCCTTGAATTCGTTCTTTCCATGTTTGACAATACCATACGCTGCACGGGAAAGCACATCCTCACGATGTCGTCTTCATACTGTACTTTTGCGTCAAGTGGTACGAGATAATTTTCGTCCTGGAATTGAAGGCCATGACCGGCATAATAAAATAATCCGATCACTTTATCTTTTGGGCCGCTGCTAAGCTTATCGTGAAACCGTCTCACGGCTTCGCGGAGTTGCATATACGTAGCATTTGTCACGAGGTCAACGTCAAAATTTGCTCTATTCAGTTCGCCCGCCATTGCTGTAGCGTCATTAACCGGATTGAGGAGCAGGCCGATTTCTTTTGGATAGTCGCCATTGCCAATTACCAGCGCATAACGAAGCTCGTCTTGAGCCGTGACGTTGATTGCCAGGAGTAGGTTCAGAGTAATAATAAAAAGAGAGAGAAGACGCACCGTTAATTGTTAATGGTTAATCGTTAATTGTTAATTGTTAATCGGGAGAGTGGGTGTGGGTAAGTCGATGGTTTGATGGTCGATGGTAAATGCAATAGTTCTAATGTCCCCTGGACCATCCATCTATTGACTAGCTAACTATCGACTATGGACCATGGACTATCTAACTATCGACTATCATCAAAATTTAAAATAGAATTCACCAATAATATTAGAGCTATCCCATGTATTCTGTTTGCTGGCTGACAACCTCAACACACTTTGCCGGACTTCTTTAAACACTTGTTCGATGGTTAATCCAGGTTTGCGCATGGCCTTAAGAAGCTCCTGGGTGTACAGTCCGTTTCTGCCGGTGCCATCGGAAGCTAC
>DATHIE010000734.1:0-11266 GCA_035316905.1 Chryseolinea sp.
GACAGTCCAGACACTTCAATCCCTTTTCGTTCATTTCCCACGTGAAACTATCCATATCTTCCCAGTCGATGTATTGTGAAATGAACCGGCTCATTGATTCATCCATCACGAAAGGGTGGTTGGACGGTATGTAAAGCGTCATATCCAGTCGTTGCGCACGGAAGATCGCGTCCTTCTTGAATTGAACGTTCGAATCGAACGTCATCACGGAATCTTTTACTTCAAAATTATATTGGATCATTTGCGCATTTTCTATGGCTTTTTGTTTCGTAGCACCCCTTCCTTTGAAAATCTGCACCAATCGAAAATCCTTACCTTCATATCCCTTCAAGGTGAGCGATATTTCGTCGTAGTCGTCCATTCCAACTTCATTGATATGAAAGAATGCCTTCTTACCTGTCAAGTGGTGCGTAGTTTCCACTCTGAATTCGCCTTCTTCCTTGAATGAATAAACAATCTTTGGAATACCTACACTTAACATCGCGACACTTATGAAGAACAGCACAAACATTGCCCATCCTATAGATGGTCCAAACACATATTTCTTGGCGATAATCGAAGCACCCAGCAACGTGATCAGAACAGCAGGAATAATAGCGGCAAAAAAACCTGCGAATACAATCCACCCGGAGAAACTATTTGTAATTACCTCCAATGGCATGCTGATCTCATCGAAGCGGAAAGAACCTCCAGGTAAGGCAGACACGGACAATAGCCCAACTAACACTCCTCCCGTGATCACTGTTGCAAACATGAGACTTACTCCCACCAGGATCACAACGATACCGATACCCACGCGGAATATTTCAAGCAACGGAACCAGTATTTTCCCTAATACGCCGAGAAGAAGTCCTATGAGTCGAAAGGGAAACAACAGGATTTTGGTAGCAGTGCTCTCTTCCTTCTCCTGGTCTACATTAAGATTTTTTTTAATGTTGGATTCGATGTTGGAGAGTGTTACTGGCTCTCCTTGCATCTCCATACGGTCTGTGATACTTTTCGCTTCGGGAAGGGCGATCCATAATACGACGTAAACTATGAAACCGACGCCGAAGAATATCGTGAAAATTATAAAGAGCAATCTAACGGCGATGATGTCGATAGCAAAAAAGGCGGCTACTCCTCCTGATACACCGCCGATAACTTTTCGTTCACCATCACGAAACATTTTCTTGCCGATTTCCGGTTCTTCAAGATCGTACGACCCAGGCACTACTGCCCACATGATGACATATACCAGTAACGTGATACCGTAAGCAAACGCAAGCAAAGCAAAGAGTAATCGAATCCATAAAGGATCAACGTTGAAATATATCCCAAGACCTGAGCAAACACCGCCTACTATCTTGCGCTTTTGATCGCGTTGCAATTGTTGTGGCTTCGGCTGTGTTTTGCTACCTGATGCAGATGACGAATTATTTTGTGCTTCGTTATTTGGAGCATTTGTTTCCTTCGATTGACCGGACGCAAACTCCTGCTCTTCCGCTGCTTTAAAATCGCTTACGCTTCCCATGGTAGCAATCAGCGAATTGACATCCTCCGCTGTGATTACCTGTTTGCCCTCATTCAGCTTCGACAGAAAGATCTCGGCAACCCTGCTTTCGATATCCGCTAAGATCTCGCTGCTATCTTCAAAAGAGGCAAAGTATTTATTGATGGAGTCGAGGTATTTTCGCAAATGCTCGTAGCCATCCTCTTCAATATGAAAGATGATACCGCTGATGTTTATGCTTATATTTTTTTTCATAACAGTTAAAAGTCGGAATTAAGCGTTGGATTTGGTCGTAATCATTTGAGTAGAGTGAACAAGATCGTCCCATGTTTCCGTGAGATTACCCAGAAATTTACTGCCTTTGTCAGTCAGCTTATAGTATTTCCGTGGAGGTCCGGATTTAGATTCTACCCATTTATATTCCAGGAATCCGGCGTTCTTTAAGCGGGTAAGCAAGGGATAAAGCGTGCCCTCGACGACGATAATCTTTGCGGCTGTCAGCTCATCGAGCATGTCAGAGGCGTAGACTTCGCCGCGGGAGATTATGTGGAGTATGCAGAATTCCAATATTCCCTTCCTCATCTGTACTTGCGTGTTCTCAAGGTTCATACGTCCATATTTAGTCGATTCTGTAACTATATACGGAAAAGTACTATGTATGGCCAAGTACTGTGCAGAAATATTTTACATCCCGGTTTTTCAGGGTTCCTGGGCCTTTTTTGCTTACTTTGCTCCCATATTTTGTATCCAACCGGACGAGTGCAGCCAGACCAGAATGAGAGCATTATTAATTAGTTGTGTTATCCTTTTCTCCTTTTGTCAGCGCTCTTTTGCTCAGGTCGGGAACGAATGGATCGTTTTTAACCAGCAATACTTCAAGATCCCGGTCGGCAAAGAGGGTATTTATAGACTCAATTTAGCCGCTCTGCAATCGGCCGGATTCCCGGCAGCAAGTGTTGATCCCCAGAAAATCCAACTTTGTCACCGCGGGGAGGAGCAGTCTATATATATAGAGGGGGAAAGCGATGGGCAGTTCGATCCAACGGACTTTATCGAATTCTACGGTCAGCGCAATGATGGCACCCTTGACGCCGGTCTTTATGAAAATCCTACGGATCAGCCTCATACACTGTACAACCTATACACGGACACGACTGCTTATTTTCTCACAGTCGGCGTCTCAACTGGAAAAAGAATGCTCACATTTTATGAGAATAACGACGGAGGGCTGATCGCTGAAGATTTTCATATCGATGAAAAGACCCTGGTACTTACGTCACAATATGCCACAGGTCAGGACTACGGCGAAATACAGAAGACAACGTTCGGCATGGGCGAAGGATGGGGTGGACCCTATATCTTCCAAGGAGGTTTCGGGGACAATTCCATCGGCAAAGTCACAAACGCAATGCAAGTGGCAGGTAATCCGGAGCTTGAAGTGTTGCTCGTGGGGCGCGGACCAATGGGACACTCGGCGGAGGTCATGGTTGGACAGAGTAACAGACTGCTAGGTACTGTTGAATATGAAGGGTACGAGTCATTTAAATTTATTCAACCGATTGAGTGGACCGATATCGCCGCGGACGGTACGCTCAATGTTCGAATAAAAGTAAAAGGATTTGGCGGACCTGATAGATTAAGCGTTTCATACATCAAGCTGCGATATCCTCAAAGTTTTGATGTAAGTGGAGCGACGGAAAAAACGTTCCTGATTGAACCAAACGTTGGAGGAAAGTCTTACATAGAAATAGTCAACCCTTCTGCAGGTCTGGTGCTTCTTGACGTTACTGATCCCAATAACATCACCCGGATCGGAACAAGTAGCACCTCATCGTTGAATGCAGTCGTACCTTCAACCACGGATGGAAAAAAAATATTCACCACGAATACAATTCTAACACCTTCGATCAAGGCGGTGACTTTCCGACAGATCATTCCTAGTCAGCATAACTACATCATCATCAGCAACCCTCTGCTGCGTACGGCTGCACTTGGTTACTCTGATCCTGTAAAAGGTTATGCAGAATATCGCGCTTCTGTGGAGGGCGGTTCATATGACACATTGATTGTAAATGTGCAGCAACTGTTCGATCAGTTCAACTATGGAGAATCGTCTCCACTGGCCATTTATCAATTCATGAAATTTTTATCAAATGTTAAGGTGCCAAAGTATTTGCTCCTGATCGGCAGAGGGCTTGATCCCTATCACACATACTACCGTACTCCATCAGCATTCACTACATATAAGGATCTGGTGCCTTCTGCCGGCTTCCCTGGATCTGACATGGTGTTTACTGCGGGACTTGCAGGAACAGCCTTTGAACCGGCAGTTCCAACGGGCAGGATACCAGCGCTAAAGCCCGATGACGTCGCCTCGTACCTCAACAAGGTAAAAGAAATGGAACTGCTGCCGTTTAACGATCTGTGGCGAAAAAACATCTTACATCTCAGCGGAGGGATTGCTGAAGGCGAACCTGAACTGTTCAAAGGTTACATGGAGGACTTCCAGTCCGAAGCAGAAGACTATCATCTGGGAGGGAAGGTTTCTGCACTCGCAAAATATTCCAAAGACATACAACAGATCAACGTCGCCGAACAAGTCAATAACGGACTGAATCTTATAACATTCTTTGGACATTCCTCCACCACAACGACCGACTTTGATATTGGATTTGTTACCGATCCTATACTAGGATACAACAACAAGGGCAAGTATCCGATGCTGCTGATGAACGGTTGCAATGTTGGATCCTTCTTCATTCAGCAGACGCTGTTCGGAGAAGACTGGGTGCTGGCGAAAGACAAAGGAGCCACCGGATTTATAGGACACAGCGCCTATGGGTTCACTCATCTGTTGAAGCTATACACTAGCATTTTTTATGAGGTTGCCTATCAGGATTCCGCATTCATAAGGCAGGGAATTGGTGACATACAAAAGGAAACGGCAAAAAGACTCATGGACGGTTCCCTTCCTGTACCAAGTAATATCACTCAGGTTCAGCAAATGGTCTTGCTTGGCGATCCGGCCGTAAAGTTATTTGGCGCTTCAAAACCCGATCTTGAAATCAAGGATAACGATGTTAACATCGAGTCTTTTGATGGCAATCCAGTTACGGCCCTGGCGGATTCGTTTGCCATTAACCTCATCGTTCGTAATTATGGCCAGGCAAGGGAGGACACCATCCGCGTTGAGGTTTTGCGAACGCTAAACGACAATTCAACAATCACGTACGATTCACTGTTCCAATCCACAAAATACAGTGACACCCTGACATTCGTAATCAGGAAAGGAAGAGAAGCTGGGTTCGGCAACAACTCCTTCCGCATCACACTGGATCCTGACGATATATTGCCAGAACTTAACGAGCAGAACAACGTTGCAAATGAACTGTTGTTCATTCCACTCAACGGAACAAAAAATCTTTTTCCCGCTGATTTTGCCATTGTCAACTCTCAACAAACAACTTTGTCCTTTCAGACCACTGACTTGCTTTCGGCCGAACAGGATTTCCTCCTGGAGGTTGATACCGTTAATACGTTTGACAGCAATCTCAAGCAGCAGTTTGTGGTCAAGGGAAAAGTACTGGCACGCCACGCCATTACGCTCCTTTCATCTGACACTACCGCTTACTACTGGAGAACCAAGCTCGCTAACCCGAAACCCGGGGAGAGCACTGAGTGGACGAACAGTTCGTTCACATACATCTCTGGCGGAGTTGAAGGCTGGGCACAGGTACACTTCCCACAATATCTAGACAATCAGGCCATCGGACTTGTGGCCGACGGCGACTTAAGAAGACTGAGATTTGAGGAGTCCGAAACGACGATTGCTATAAAGACTTTCGGAGGAAATCACCCGGGGTTAAATACCGATGTCAGCGTTAAGATCGCAGGGGCAGAATATAATACGTATACGTCGATATTCATTTGCCGCGATAACTCGCTTAACCTTATCGCGTTTGACAGGAAATCAGCGGTGCCCTACCTCGGAGTTAAGTTTGAATGGTACAACCGTGGACTCCGGACATGCGGACGCAAACCCTCCGTCATAAATAATTTTGTTCCTTCAGAGATGGTAACTCCTAACCACGATGACCTGATCCAGTACGTTGACAACGTTCAGGCTGGTGATTCTGTGCTGCTATTTACTATCGGAAATGGCATGTTCAGCGCCTGGCCGGCTGCAGCAAAGGCAAAGCTGGAGCAGCTCGGCATATCGTCTTCACAGCTCAGCGCATTGCAGGATGGTGAGCCAGTAGTAATTCTTGGGCGGAAAGGTGCTGTCCCTGGTAATGCAAAGATCTTTACAGCACAAGCAGCGCCAAAGGACACTCAGGAACTTGTGATGAATGGAACGATCACAGGTGGATATACCGCTGGAACGATGAGCTCCGGTATGATTGGGCCAGCCGTGCAATGGGATTCTCTGCTGACGCGTCCCGTCGAGATTGAGGCCTCAGATGTGATCAACTTTGATGTGATCGGAGTGAAGATGGACGGTGAGGAGCAAATCATTTTGGATGATGTTACCGGTGATCAGGATCTAAACACCATCAACGCCGCTGAATTTCCCTACCTAAAGATTGTGTTCAGCGCCGGCGATGACGTGAGCCTTACACCAGCGCAGTTAAACAAATGGCTTGTAACTTTTACACCTGCTCCTGAAGGCTTGCTGGTTTACAATGGTATTCATGAACAGGAAACTATTGAAGAGGGCGGCGAGTGGAAAGGAAAATACGGGTTTGTCAATATCAGCGATAAACCTTTTGTGGACTCACTCACGGTAAAGTATGAGGTGTTCAATCAAACGACTCGAACGTCTCGTCACAATCAGGTGAAGATAAAGGCTCCGGCACCCGGCGATACAACTTCGTTTGAGGTAGCAGTGGAAACCTTAAACCAGGCGGGGATCAGTGACGTCGAGGTTTATGTCAACCCAAAGGTATTGCCTGAGTTATATTATGATAACAACATTCTCCAGCTGGCGGATCATCTCAATGTTGAGAACGAAGAGTTAAACCCGGTGCTGGACGTTACCATCGACGGAAGGTATGTAGCAAATGGAGATTATGTTTCTTCTGACCCGTTCATAGAAGCAAGGATTTGGGATGAAAACATTTACATACTAAAGAAGGATACTGCAGGCGTTAGGATTTTTCTTACGTACCCTTGTGATATACCACCATGTACGCCTGTTCAGATATTGCTGACCGATGAAGACATAAAATGGCATCCAGCTACCGATACTTCGGTGTTTCGTGTTGAATACACGCCAAATCAATTAGCTGATGGCGAATATCGACTACGTATCGAAGGGGCGGACTCACGCGGTAATCGCAGCGGCGTGGAGCCTTACGAGGTTACGTTCAATGTACTAAATGAAACTACGGTAACTATCGCCGATCCATATCCAAATCCGTTCAGCCAGGAAGTTTACTTCAGGATTGTTCTTTCTGGTAATGCGATACCCGAGACGATGGGAATCCAGCTTTTCAATGTCAATGGCCAGATCCAAAGTGAGTTCACTGAATCAGACCTTGAGGCGTTGCACATCGGAACAAATGAAATAGTCTGGAAAGGAACAGATCGGATGGGCAACACATTGCCCGGTGGAGTTTACATCTACGAGATTAAGCTTTTGATCAATGGTCAACAGACCCGAAAGCTCGGGAAACTTGTATTGATGCGATAAACCAACTGCTTACTCAACTACCGGATAGAGGGTAGTTTGGTTGATGTCTACCTTGGAGATGTGCTTAAGCCTGCTCAAGGGATCAATGGGCGTCCAGTACTTGACGTAATAGATCTCAACTGCCTTACCCGAAAGTTCACCCTGAATCGAGCTGAGTGAGCGACCGGGTTTAAGTCCTTCGTCGACAAAATACAATCGATCGTCGCCTCTTAGCTTGATGATTAAATCGTCGTTGCCGGCCATTGAAACTTCTTCAATAGTTCCATTTGCCTTGATTGTGTTCTCGGGTGATGGGTTGGGCACTGGCCGAAAGACAAGAGCCAGGACGATAATGAGCAATGCGAATATGCTCGTGATGGTGACTTTTTTTGTTAACATGACAGACAATTGAATAAAGCTTATACAAAAGTAAACAATCACGGATCATCTCCACAGACTCTTCCCCTTAATTCGGTCACTAACTTCCGTTAGTAAGAGAAATAAAATTTCCAGTCTTTTGGCGAAAAGATTACCTTTTACCAAACTTTATCGTTTAATTTTGCATTTATAAGTTCCAACTTAAACAATAAACTGAATGCCTTTTATTTGACGTTCAACTTAAACGCTAAGAAAGAAATTGAAAACATTGATCACCATCATTACAGCGGCAATAGCTGCTTACCACTCCAGAAGAACTGTTCAGTTCTCAATGCTAGCCTGCACGGTGACCAGGCGGCCACGACCTACGCGCTTTGTGCGTATCTGATACCTTCATAGTACCCCTTTGAGAAGACGTGGTGTCCAGGATACTACGGCTTTTGTGCTTAGCACAGGTTATATCTAATTTATTAAACCATCAGAAATTGGACAACAACAAATTAATTGTCAGGCTTGCAACACCTGACGATAAAAAATATGCCGAGACCATCACTCACGAGATGGAAGAGTCGGCTAAGGCGCGTGGTACCGGAATTGCCAAGCGTTCTCCCGAGTACATCATCAAAAAAATAGATGAAGGCAAGGCTGTTATTGCCGTCACTGCCGATGGTACATGGGTTGGCTTTTGCTACATCGAAGCGTGGGAACATGGTAAGTACGTAGCTAACTCTGGGCTTATTGTCGCTCCTGCGTTCAGGAAGACAGGAGTAGCAACGGAGATCAAGCGCCGCATCTTTAGCCTTTCGAGAGAGAAATATCCCGACTCTAAGATATTTGGCCTTACTACAGGACTTGCCGTAATGAAGATCAACTCAGATCTGGGTTACGAACCTGTGACCTATTCGGAACTCACGAACGATGAAGAATTCTGGAAAGGATGCAAGAGTTGTGTGAACTATGATATCCTGATGAGCAAGGAACGGAAGAACTGTATGTGTACGGCGATGCTGTTCGATCCCGTTGAAGCCGAGGCAAAGATCAAGGCGGCTGCGGAAGCAAAAGCTGCCAAGGAACAATCGGCACCTAAATCCGAACCCGAACCCGAGCCGGTGCTCGTCACTCCAGATGGTGAAATGGTGCACCATCGCCACCGTGAATTCAAAGGCAACTTCAAGCTTTTCGAACGATGGGTTCGCTTCAAGCAATTTGTCCTGCTCAAGTCATTCCGGAAAAAGGACGATAGCGCAGATCCTTCGGACAAGAAGAGATCATTGTTAAGCATATTTTTTTGGTAAACAGACCTTACCTTCAGATTTTCGGGTCGGTTTTGGCAGGTAGAGCAATCTACCGCGCGAACGATCTTTGGTAAGACGTAATTATTAATTCATGAAAAAGAAAGTAGTACTAGCATTCAGCGGCGGACTTGATACCTCATATTGTGTCAAGTACCTGGGCGACGACAAGGGATATGAGGTTCACACGATCACGGTAAACACCGGTGGCTTCGATGAGGGAGAATTAAAGGATATCGAATCAAGGGCGAAGACCCTTGGCGTAGCATCACACAAGACTGTGGATGAAACCACAAACTACTACGACAAGGTTATCCGCTACCTGATCTATGGCAATGTGCTGAAGAACAACACTTATCCACTTAGTGTAAGTGCTGAACGAATGTCACAGGCGCTTGCTGTGGCGAATTATGCAAAAGAAATCAAAGCCGACGCGGTCGCTCACGGAAGCACTGGTGCCGGTAATGACCAGGTACGTTTCGATATGATCCTGAACATACTAGTTCCAGGTATAGAAATAATTACACCCATTAGAGAGCTTAGACTTTCTCGTGAGGAGGAGATTAGTTTCCTTAAGTCGAAGGGAGTACAAATGAATTTCGAAAAGGCTATGTACTCCATTAACAAAGGTATCTGGGGAACATCAGTAGGCGGCAAGGAGACACTCAAATCTTTGGGAATGCTACCTGAGGAGGCCTGGCCTACCCAAGTCACCAAACAAGGAACAGAGACGGTGCGATTGTCTTTTGAAAAGGGAGAGTTGAAAAAAGTGAATGACAAGTCCTTCGCTCACCCAACAGGTGCAATACAACATCTGCAGCAACTGGCGGGTCCGTACGGCATTGGCCGCGAGATACACGTGGGTGATACAATCATTGGTATCAAAGGACGTGTCGGCTTCGAGGCCGCCGCGCCGATGGTTGTGATCAAAGCCCATCACGCTTTAGAAAAACATGTGCTTACGAAATGGCAGCTGAGTTGGAAAGATCAGCTTGCGCAGTTCTACGGTAACTGGTTACACGAAGGACAATACCTCGATCCCGTCATGCGCGACATTGAGACGTTCCTGACGAGCTCACAACAAAACGTGACCGGTGATGTTCATGTCCAGCTTTATCCGTACAGATTCCAGGTGAATGGAATCGAATCGAAGTACGATTTGATGTCGTCGAAGTTTGGCAAGTATGGCGAAATGAATCTCGGCTGGACAGGCGATGACGTGAGAGGGTTTACAAAGATCTTCGGCAACCAGACCGCTATCTACCACCAGGTAAAAGAAGACGTCGATGGCAAGTAAAGTAAAAGCGGGCATCATTGGCGGCGCCGGATATACCGGCGGTGAAACGCTGCGGCTGCTGCTCAACCATTCGCACGTCGAGCTTGTTTTTGTACACAGCCGGAGCAATGCTGGCAATGCACTTTCCAGTGTACACCCGGACCTGCTCGGAGAAACCGACGTTAAGTTCACGGGTGATCTGGAACACGCCGTCGATGTAGTATTTCTTTGTCTTGGACATGGAGAAAGCAAAAAGTTTCTCCAGGAAAATAACTTTACCAGCAAAACGAAAGTAATTGACCTCAGTCAGGATTTCAGATTGGGAGAGTCAATTAACGGAAGGTCATTCGTGTACGGTCTGCCCGAGTTGAACAGGGAACAACTCAAAGGAGCGAATGACGTTGCAAACCCCGGATGTTTTGCCACGGCATTACAACTTGGAGTATTGCCACTTGCGAAAGCGGAACTATTGACAGAGGTACATTCAACCGGGATAACGGGTTCGACAGGCGCTGGCCAGAAACTTCAGGACACAACCCACTTTACGTGGAGGGCTAACAATATCTCTGCGTATAAAACGCTGACGCATCAGCACCTTAAGGAGATCAGCCGCTCGATAAAGCAATTACAACCTTCATTTTCTTCGGCGGTTAATTTTGTTCCCTGGCGGGGAGATTTTACCCGAGGCATCTTTGTAAGCTCCGTGCTAGAGAGTGAGTTGTCGCTCGAGAAGGCTATGGAACTTTACACTGCATTTTACAAAGGGCATCCTTTTACTTCGGTATCGACGGAAACAGTCGATTTGAAGAGGGTCGTGAATACCAACAAGTGTCTTATCGGATTGGAGAAGGAGGGAAGCAAGCTTGTTGTTCATTCGGCAATCGACAACTTGCTCAAGGGTGCATCCGGTCAGGCTGTGCAGAATATGAACCTCATGTTCGGGCTGGACGAAACATCAGGGCTGAAGCTTAAATCCATTGCTTTTTAAGAAAATGTATCAACAAATAATTACAGGAGATTTTAAGGATGCTTTGGCAATCGATCCATATTTTATGACGATGAAACTATTCGACGTATATCCCCTTTTCAATATCACGCCCGTCAAAGCTCAGGGTTCGTGGCTTTGGGATGACAAAGGCGATAAGTTCCTGGACTTA
>DATHIE010000735.1:0-2227 GCA_035316905.1 Chryseolinea sp.
CTTGGAGAAGGCAATACTATTAAAGTGGTGTCGGATAATGTATTCGCTGTGGATGATCAACATTACTACATTCAGGTCGATCCCGGAACTAGCAAACCCTTTGTGAGGAGTATCGGTGATAAGAAAGAACTGGTAGTTGCCATCAAGGGTAATGCTCCTTCACAAATAACGTATTCTCTATTATGGTAATGCTGCAAGCCTGTACTATGACGATCATAAATTCCTTGAAGTTCATATTGACGCTGATATTTGTCAGCACAATGCTGGTGTGCCACGCGCAGACAGCACGACCGCTAACGGAAGAAGACTTTTACGAGCTGCGTACCATCTCGATTCCTGAGGACATCAAACTTGAGGTGGGTGGAATTGCTGTATTAAAAGATGGCAGGGTTGCCGTAAGCACGCGGCGTGGTGAGATTTGGATGATCGACAACGCTTACAGCACGCAGCCCCACTATAGCCGTTTTGCATCAGGCATGCACGAAGTGTTGGGACTAACGTACCGAAACGGTTCATTCTATTGTACTCAACGCGGCGAGCTAACGAAGGTGACCGATACTGACAATGATGGACGAGCAGACGTTTACCAACCGATCTATAAGTTCGATCTCAGCGGCAACTACCATGAATATGCATATGGTCCTATCTTCGACAAGCAAGGCGATATGTACGTTGCTCTTAACGTGGCGTGGATCGGATACGGAGAAGGATTGGGAAAATGGCATGGATGGCTGTTAAAGATCAAGGAAGATGGAACAATGGAACCTTTTGCAACCGGTCTTCGGTCACCCGCTGGCATTATGGTCAATTCTTCCAATGATATCTTCTATTCAGAGAACCAGGGTGACTGGGTGGGTTCAGGCAGGGTTACACATCTTGAGAAAGGCGATTTCGCAGGCAATGCTGGAGGACTTCGTTGGACAAAAGAACCCGAGTCGCCACTGAAGCTAACGCGGGAAGACCTGGCTAAAGTAGATAACGGCCAGCCTATGCACGAGGCTGCAAAAATCATCAAGGAGCTCAAAGTACCCGCCATTTGGTTTCCACATACATTGATGGGTATCTCAACGGCAGATATGCTTGAAGACACGACAGCTGGCGTTTTTGGACCATTCGCCGGTCAATATTTCGTAAGCGACCAGGGACATTCGAAAATCATGCGGATGACCCTCGAAAAAATAAATGGCGAATATCAGGGAGCATGCTTTCCATTCCGCGAAGGATTTGCATCGGGATTGATCAGGCTCAGGTTCGGACTCGATGGGTCTGTTTTCGGCGGAATGACCAGCCGCGGATGGGCCAGCACCGGTACTGCACCCTATGGCCTCCAACGGTTGGTCTGGACGGGAAAAGTTCCTTTTGAAATGAAGAACATCCAGGCAAAGCCCGACGGGTTTGAAATTGAGTTTACATCACCGGTCGATAAAAAAATAGCGCAGGATGCGATGAGGTATGAAGTAAACGGCTTCACCTACCATTATCATCACCATTACGGAAGTGAAATCTTCAATCAAAAAAGAGCAAATCTGAAAGGTATCATTGTCTCCGATGATGGATTGAGGGTGCGCCTGGTGATCGATAGTCTGCGTCAAGGATACATTCACGAAATAAGGCTTCATGATCTGAAATCAGCAACGGGCATCAACCCGCTGCATAATTTCGGTTTTTATACATTAAATAACATTCCTTCTGGTGACAAAGCTGTTCTTGCCGAGCATCAGATCGTGCGTCATCATCATGTAGCTGCAGTTCCGGCGGTACAAAAAAAATCAACGGCCCCAGCACCGGTTCCCAAGAATGCTCCGAAGCGATTATTAAAAATGCCCACAGCGTGGAAACAGCCCAACCAGGTGATTGCCGTCGGAACAAAACCGGGATTAAAATACGATATAACAGAAGTACAGGTAAAAGCTGGCAGCAAGATCAAACTTATCTTCAATAACAATGACGATATGACGCATAATGTAGTCATCGTGAACCCAGGCTCTGCGAAGGAAGTCGGTGACCTGGCCTTCAACCTGGGACTTGCAGGATCTCAAATGCATTATATCCCCTCGTCGCCCAACGTGCTCTTCCACACTAATCTGATACAGCCTGGAAGCTCAGAGACAATTTATTTTAATGCGCCCTTAAAGCCGGGTAATTACACAATACTTTGTACCTACCCTGGACATGCGATGATCATGCAGGCAACTTTGAAGGTGGTTAAATAGAAAAGCCGCAAGCT
>DATHIE010000736.1:0-3910 GCA_035316905.1 Chryseolinea sp.
TTCGGTGCATCTGCACCTGAATCGGTCTTCCATTGTCCGAATGGTGCGACTGAAATGTTGCTATCGTGAATTTTTACATAATGCATTGGTCCATTTGTGCCGAGGGCTTTAATTCCATATCCAAAATTTTCATCTACCTGGATATTGTCGAATTCGACGCGCTCAAGGTTAGTAATATCGATCGCTCCCGATGACCATGCTGAACTTCCCCACGCGCAGTTTTTGATCGTCGCTTCACTAACTCGTGAGTCCTTTACTTCCCAAAGCCAGATACCAGTGAAATTGGTGGACTGAACCTTGATCCTTTTCAGTAGGATGTTTGTGCGATTTTTCACAAGGATTCCTCCGTGCAATTTTTTTTCATCTCCGTCAATTGTGAGATCTTTGACGCTTTGATTGCCAGTAGCTATAACGTTGGATGAAAGGTCAATCAGGAACTTATCGTGCGAAAAACCCGGATCAGGGGGATGATGATAAAATGATGGATTCGCTCTTATAATAGTGCGGTCAATCCCGGCGCCTGCGATATTGATCCCAGTGGGCACGATCACGCGCAGTTCCACAAACGTACCTTCAGAGAGTTTTATAGTATGTCCCTGATTTGCCGGAACCTTCGTGCATGCAAATCCAAGCGTCTTCCACGGCTTAGATTGCGTACCATTTCCATTGCTATCGCTGCCTTTAGTTGACACAAAATAATCGCTCGAAAGCCCCAGGTTAGGTGTGGCTTGAAAAAAAATCAAAAGTATGATAACTCTTATAATTACCTGAAAATCAAACATATACCAGAAATAGTCTTGTAAATCCGACAAAACCTTTGACCCTTCACAGGTTCTTGATGATCACAATCATCCTAAAACCCAATATCAATCATGAAGAGAAAAAAACAGGCTTTTTAACTTTAACTATTCAAGAGCAAAATTCGACGATAAAACTTTGATTAAGTCAAAATAACCATAAAAAATCGTTTACTAATATTAGTTCCGTCGGATTCATGCCTTGTCTAGTGACTTTAAATTTTTTTAACAATGATAAATGGATTCTCTGGCAAATGTAGATCGATATCAGAGGGCTAGTTAGGTATTATTTAAATGGGAGTGGCCCTGAAGTGAATCCCAGTGCAATGGTGCCTATTGAGTAGGCACCATTTTCAATTTTTTTTCAGAATTTTAGGACCAATAAGAAAAAGGCATGATTTCATTGGATGAGCCCGTCGTAGTCGGTATGTCGTTAGGTAAGCAAATGCACATGCTTGCGACTGAGCTTTATCCCATCTGTCGTAGTATTACGGGAAATGGCGTACGTCAAACCCTCAACATTCTAAAGGGCAATATCCCGCTCGAAATTCACGAAGTTCCTTCCGGGACGAAGATCTTTGACTGGGACGTTCCTAAGGAGTGGAATATCAACGATGCTTGCATCAAGAATTCCCTTGGAGAAAAGGTTGTGGATTTTAAAGATTGCAACCTGCATGTTTTGAATTACAGCTCGCCAATTCATGGTGAAGTGTCTTTGGAAGAGCTCCGAAAACATCTCTATTACCTTCCGGAATATCCGGATTGGATTCCGTATCGGACGTCTTATTATAAGGAGGACTGGGGTTTTTGCCTCAGTTACAATCAATACCAAAAGCTCAACGATGAAAAATATGAAGTTCATATAGATTCGTCTCTGGAAGTTGGCCACCTTACCTATGCTGAATGTTTCATTAAAGGCGAGCTTTCCGACGAGATTCTTATTTCAGCTCATGTGTGCCATCCGTCTTTGGCGAACGACAATCTTGCGGGAATTAGCGTGGTCACGTTTCTCATCAAACAGCTTCTGAAATCAAAAACAAGATATTCATATCGATTTATATTTATCCCAGGCACCATCGGTGCGATTGCGTGGTTAGCTGTGAATGAAGAAAAGGTGGTAAACATTAAACACGGCCTTGTTGCATCTCTATTAGGAGACCCCGGAAACCTTACGTACAAGCGATCAAGAAAAGGAAATGCTGAGATCGATCAGGTGGCAGAAATGGTATTGAAAGCAAGAAATCCTGAGAACAAGATAATCGATTTCTTTCCATATGGTTATGATGAAAGACAGTTTTGTTCTCCAGGATTTAATTTGTCTGTTGGCAACTTGTCACGAACGCCATTCGGACAATACATTCAATACCACACTTCGGCCGACAACCTTGAATTCATAAAGGAAGAATCGTTGGAAGATTCATACAATACCTATCTTGAGATCATTGGTATTCTGGAAGGAAACAGGAAATTTCTAAACACAAACCCCAAGTGTGAGCCGCAGCTCGGTAAGAGAGGCCTTTATAGCTTGAAAGGGGGTAACAATGACGCGAAGGAATTTCAGCTGGCGCTTTTATGGGTATTAAACCTGTCCGATGGTGACCACTCGCTGCTGGATATTTGCAAGAGAGCAAACATGAAATTTGAAACGATCCACTTCGCGGCGAGCAAGTTGAAGGAAGCAGATCTCCTTCGAGAGGTAGGCTAGGAACCTTTCGATGCAATTTGATTAATTGTTTCTGAATTCAGATTTTAACAACAGAACTAATGACAATTCAATGACATTGATAAATGATTTCCCCGGGTATTCGGTATGAGGATATTACTTTTACATAACAAGTATCAGTATGCCGGTGGTGAGGATAAAGTTTTTGAATCTGAGGGAGAACTGCTTTCTAAACACAATCATCAAGTCGAGAGAATTGTCTTTGATAACAACTCAATTACCAGTGGCCTGGACAAATTGCTGTCAGGTATTTTGGGCGTTTACAATTTCAAGAGTGCGAGCGCTGTGAACAAAAAAATGAAAGAGTTTAAGCCAGATATTCTCCATGTCCACAATTTTGTTCCTTTAGCATCACCGTCTGTTTTTTATGCTGCCAAACGCAACAAGGTGCCAGTGGTGCTGACACTGCACAATTATCGATTGATTTGCCCCAGTGCCACGTTGTACCACAATCACCGCATCTATGAAAAAAGTATACGCAGTATTTTTCCCCTCGATGCAATAGTAAAGGGAGTGTATCGAAATTCGGTAATTCAGACCGCAGGGGTCGCAGTGATGACAACCGTTCACAACCTGATCGGTACTTGGAAGAATAAAGTCGACAAATTCATTACGTTGACGGCGTTTGCAAGATCCAAGTTTCTAGATTCCAGGGTCAAAGCATCGGCAGGCCAATTCATGCTGAAACCAAATTTTATCGATGATCCCGGGAATGGCAATGAAACCAGGGACAATTTCTTTTTGTATGTAGGGAGGTTGTCGGAAGAAAAAGGTATTCGGGTGTTGTTAAATGCGTTTAGACGCTCAGACCTGAGACTAATAATAATTGGAGACGGTCCGTTGCAAGCCGAAGTTGAGTCAGCTGTCAAAGAACGAAACAATATCATTTATCTTGGATTTCAACCTAAGGCGGTGATAATGGATAATTTGAAACGAGCAAAGTCATTGATTGTCCCCTCAACCTGGTATGAAGGTTTTCCGCTGACGATACTTGAGGCGTTAGCGACAGGGACACCAGTGATTGGTTCACGGCTAGGGGGAATTGCTGAAATTGTGCAAGACAAATTCAACGGGCTCCTTTTTGAACCTGGCAATGAGGCTTCCTTGATTAATTCTTTGAATGAACTAAAAAGCCACGATTTTAGCGCCTTGTCTGCAAATGCAAGAGGCAGTTATCTCGAGCATTATACACCAGAACGGAACTATAAAATCTTAATGGACATTTATAAAGCGGCAATCAATCGCCAATAGACATGGAAAGTAATCCACTACCATTGGTTACGATAGGCATACCTACATTTAACGGTAGCGCCCGATTGCCAAGGCCAATTCAATCTGTCTTTGCACAGAACTATCCAAATCTGGAAATAATTATTTCCGACAATTGCTC
>DATHIE010000737.1:0-6003 GCA_035316905.1 Chryseolinea sp.
CGAATGGCCGATTCCATATGCACTTAACAAACCTGCAGCGTAAGGGATTATAACCCGACGAATTCCTAACAATGTCGCCAGCGAGCAGGCGTGCTGACCTCCGGCTCCACCAAAACAAAGCAATGCATAATCTTTTGGGTCGTGTCCCTTTTGAATGGATATCTTCCGTATTGCCTCGGCCATCTTTTCATTCGCAATCTCGACAAATGATTCAAGCACTGATGTCGAATTTACTCCTCTTCTGGGTCGCCCAAGTTTTTTAATAACGTTTTGAAGTGCGACTCTCGATTTTTCGATGTCGATAGGAATTGAGAAATTATCGGGGTCGAGCCTGCCAAGAAGGAGATTTACATCTGTAATGCTGAGTGGGCCGCCTCCTCCGTAACAAGCAGGGCCCGGCTTTGCCCCGGCACTTTCAGGTCCGACAGTAAGTTTAAATCCGTCGTATGCGCAAATGGATCCGCCACCAGCTGCAATAGTTTCGATGTTCACCGAGGGAGTAAGGATTCTTAGATTACCCACAGTACAATCAAAACGATAGTCTGGCCGATTGCTACAACGAGAGACATCTGTACTCGTTCCACCCATGTCAAAAGTTATGATGTTACTCACGCCAGAAAGTTTGGCTTTTTTTAAGGCCCCGATGACACCACCCGCTGGACCACTCAACAGACTATCCTTTGGTTTAAAGTCCTCAGCTGAAAGCAGTCCTCCTGCGCTGGACATCACTTTGATTGATGCTGAATTAAGGCGCGACCGAATGTTGGATATGTATTTATGAATGATCGGCTCGAGATAGGCGTTAACAATTGCAGTCTCAGCGCGGTGCAATATTTTTATCTGAGAAGAAAGTTCGTGTGATGGGGAAATGTATGCGAAGCCTGCACCTTTCAATGCGCTGTCCAGCAACTGCTCGTGTATAGGATTCTTATAGCTATTCAAGAATGCGATTGCAACCGTCACATCTTTTTCCTTTTTGAGCAAGGCAACGACTCTGGCAATCTCTTTTTTGGCGAGCAAAAGATGAATAGAACCATCTGATTCAATACGCTCCGCTACCTCTATGACCTTATGATATAAAGGCGGAGACTTTATTATATTCAGTGCAAATAAATTGTGCCTCTGTTGGTCTCCAATGAGTATGAGATCTTTGAAGCCTTTCGTAACCAGAAAAATAGTTTTTGCACCCTTTCTTTCGAGAAGCGCGTTCGTCCCGCGTGTTGATCCAAGTTTCATTTCAATTGGTGGGAAATCGCGGTCTAACGAAGTTTCGGTGAGAAGACGTGCTGCAAAAACTGGCACTTCTTCGCCCGTGTAGATTTCAGCAATGTTTTCTGAAAAGGTGCGATGAAACCGTTTATCCACGGTCAATTCCTTGAGATCGGAGCTGAAGTCCACAATTGTTCTGATCTGCTTTCCTATTTTAATCCTGAAACCCTTTAAAAAATCCGTTCCAATTGCTAACGGTAGGTCTATGCAAATCTTCGTTCCAATCGTCGCTTTTGTCTTTACCCTCAAGATGCCACTGCTAAGGACCTTCAAATTTCTTGACCGGCCAGAAGGATCAACCGCTATGCAGTCGGTAAAAGTGCCTCCAGTGTCTACCCATATCTTCCAGGAATTTGAGATCATATTGCAATCAGCTTCGGATACTGCCAATTAAAACAAATATCGAATGAAAGCATATAGACCGAGCGCCAGAAGAACGATACCCGGGATTTTTTGGAAGGTGGCCTGATGATGAAATTCCGACACAATTTTCTTAGCGAGGTAAATGAACACCACGCATAAGGCAAGCGTTCCCAGTGAAATGCCGATGAGATACACATGAAGGCGTGCATTCGTGGAAAGATCTATCCATTTCATTCCCTTCAAGTATGCAGTTGTCCCCACCCAAAATGGAAGTATCAACGGATTTAGAATACTTAGCACAATCCCCCTTCTGAATCCGCTCTCATTGAATTTTTCGGAGAACTTAGACGGTTTGTTGGCTGATATTAAATTAAAAGCCCCGAGACAGGTCATGACAATTGCAGCAATCAGCTCTGCATTTTTGACGATGAGGGGAGATGAGGTTATTAGTGCTTCAAATTTAACCGCTAGCCAGGCATATGGATACTCAACCATACATGCGGCAAGGGCGAATCTCCACGCCGTCTTGATCTTCTTCTGGAATCCAAGCTGCAGAATAATAATATTGAGCGATCCGGGGGGAATAGTTCCAATAAAACTGAAACTGAAAGCAACGAGGAAATTTGATAGTAGAAACATTTTTATTATTGAGTTGCAGCTTTAAATCGGCGATAATAACCTAGTCCATCTTTGAAAGACGTATAAGGTATGCCCAGTCTCGCATTCTCTCTCGAAATAATAAAAATATTCTTCCAGTGCATAAGAAGCACCGCTACCGCTCGGGTAATTGGATAGCCCGGGTGATAGATATGCGCCGGCTCTGCACCGCAACCATTGAGTTCCATGACCTTAACATTCCCTGTATAAAGATCTTCAACGCAGGCGCACCGGAGATCGAAACGACCGAAGAAGAATCCATCGACGTGTTTGCTGATGGTGTCGAAAGTTTGGGAAAGGCGCTCGTTTATCAAATGGCTTCCATCAAGAAATTTAGTCCCCAGACAATGATTTCCTATTGAGACAAGCTCAACGGTTTCACCTTTTTTCAAGACTTCATTTAGACGGTCACGATGTGTAATCTGTAATTTTTGCCACTGAAGTTTCGCCCGATCTTTGTTCAGAATCAAGTCTTGCAATGTGGACTTTCCATCACCAGTAACAGAAAGCATTTCCTTCATCACTATTGATGTGACGACTCCTTTTTCCTCATGCGGAAATCGTGTGTAAAAGATTCCGTACTCGAGCGGCAGATCGACCAGCTCCTGAATGATAAAATCAAACTTCATTTTCAGAAGATACTTTTCAATGTCGCTATCACAATTTATGCGTTCCACCATAAAGCCTCTCTCACCAATATCGGGCTTGAATATCAATGGAAATCTGAGATCATTTTTTTTAATAGTTGACAGGATTTCTGCCATTGTTGAGGGAAAGCGGATAAGTGCACAGTTTGGAACGTATTGTGAAGGCAGCTTTTTGAGAATGTCGTATTTGGATTCTCCAAACATTCCACCCATAGGAATACCAGGGTTAGATGCAGAAAAGAAGAAAAAAGAACGAGCACGGAGCGATAGCCATGCGAAATAGATGATAACGGGAAATTGTAAAATACCAAACGGCCAATACTCCCAGCGTTTTAGTTTAATAAAGAAATTACTTCGTTTGAGCTTTTCCGCAATGGGCATCTAAAATCTAATGATGGATTGAAATCGTTGAATCTTTATACCGGATGGTAGACGCGGCGACACCGAAGTCAGGATCTAGCTTAATGTAAGACGCTATTTCGCGGATACCAATTTTCATTATTGCCATGTGATGCACTGCATGTTCGATGTTATAAACCAACTCACGCGTCGAAGTGGTGTCAATCGTTATGAAATTGTCGTTTACAAGATCGTATCCAACCTCCAACTTAAGGTGCCTTTCAGTGAACGTCCCAATAAAATTCCTGACTCGTTCAATCGCTGATAGTGCGATGTACTTATCACTCTCAATCAATTTGTCATGTGCTCTTTTGTCGTAGTTCACAACTCCGTTACTGTATCCGTGTTCCAAGCAAAGAAAGAACTCCAGCGTGTGGCGTATATGTTGTCCGATTGTAGAATTGCTTAAAGTTTCGGCAGGTCTTGTAAAATCGTGCTCATTAATTTGAGTGACCAGGTCCGTAAGCTGCGTCAAGATACCAGAACATGCTTGTGTTAAATTCATCTGGGTATTTTTAGTCTCCGAATTTAAAAGAAAAGAAATCATATTTGAAATAATGGGCGTTGGCGTCACTTAGAGTTCTGTAGGTGACTTTTCCAATTGCGGTCACCAGATTCTTGGAGTTTCCTTTCATCCTTTCTCCAGTCCTTTAGTGTATTATTTCCCCAGAAGTTATAGAAAAGATAGAGCCGGCCGTCGAGAATCGTAAATGTCTCCGGATCGATCTTTACCTTTTCCCCGCTGTCACCCATGGCATAGGCGCACCAGCCTCCATAGGCCGGCTCGTACTTCTCTGGATTAGTCTTGAACCTGGCGAGATTAGACTGAGAAACGAACTGATATGTCACTGCCTTATAGCTCAATCTGAATTCCGATTTTCCCTCCTTTGGTTTCCCCTCAAAATAACTTACGGGATCAAATCCCTCGAGCGCGAGGTTGTCCTTGATGTTGAAATGTTTCTTTCGAACGTCGTCGCCTTGACCAAAACCACTGCTCGTGGAAATTGTTGAAATAATGATGAGTAAAATTGTTTGGGTTCTCATACTTGTCAGCTTTGTTAAATACGAACTGATTCGAAATATGGATCTTCGAAAATGAGAAATTTGTCGCAGGCCTTACAATTTATCAACTTTTACTGGAAGCAGGGATTTTAATAAGGTAAATTATACTCAATTCATTCAATTGGAATCACTATGAAAATCGCCCTTATTTTAATCGTTTTGTTTAATTCCACTGTGGTGGCACAAAACGCGCTTGTCGAAAAAGCCAACAAATTCCTTTCCAGCTTGCCCGATCCGCTGAAACAAAAGGCGCAATATAAGTTCGACGATGAAGAGAGATTCAATTGGCATTTTGTACCCAAGTCGCGAAATGGTATTTCGTTCCGTGACTTTAATCCAGCTCAACGCGATGCCGCCTTGGACCTGCTGAAGAGCTCATTGAGCACACAAGGTTATCAGAAGGCGACAGCGATAATGGAATTGGAAAATGTTCTTCGCGAAGTTGAAGGAAGGGCCTCAAGCGACAAGTACCGCGACCCTTTCAATTACTACCTGACTATTTTCGGAACCCCCGAAGATAAAAAGCCGTGGGGATGGAGATTCGAAGGTCATCACATTGCACTGAATTTTTCTTCAATAAGTAACAGGATAGAATCATCTACACCTTCGTTCCTTGGATCCAACCCGGGTATTGTGAGAAGCGGACCCGAAAAAGGCAAGGAGATATTGAAGGACGAGACCGAGATTGGATTTACTCTGGTCAATTCTTTAGATGCGGACAAATTGAAAATTGCACTGATTTCTGAAACAGCACTGCCGGAAATCGTTTCGTCCAACTCCCGAAAGGCAATCCCGTTGACTCCGGCTGGCCTTAGTTATTCTTCGATGAACGATCAGCAAAAAAAGCTGCTCACCAAGTTGTTGGACACTTATGTCAGGAATTATGAATTGGGTTTCTCCAACAAGCTAATGGAGAAAATAAAAAAAGCTGGTATAGAAAAGCTAACCTTTTCGTGGGCAGGCAGCCTGAAACCAGGAGCTGGTTATTACTATCGGATCCAGGGACCAATGCTATTGATCGAACTTGATAATACACAAAACAACGCCAACCATGTGCACAGCGTGGTGCGCGATCTTACCAACGACTTCGGCGAAGACATTTTACGCGAGCATTACGAGAAAGAACACTCTAATCATTAGTGGCTCTAATTTTTTCGTTCAATTCATTTTCTATATTTGAGCGCCTGAACTTTCGAATTCAAGTCACTAAAATGAGAATAATTATAGCCATCATTATTTTGATTGGTGCGACCATAAATGCTGGCGCACAATCAAAAAAGTCAAATCCAAAAAAAGATGCAGTCCTCAAGTCTATTCAGAACCATGAAAAAGAACTGATAAAGCTCAGTGATGACGTATGGTCGTATGCGGAAACAGCGCTAAAAGAAACGAAGTCTTCGAAAGCGTTGGCAGACTACGCCGAATCACAGGGATTTAGAGTTAAGCGTGGAGTGGCGGGAATGCCCACAGCGTTTACTGCTGAATACGGAAGTGGAAAACCGATTATTGGAATAATGGGTGAATTTGATGCCTTGCCTGGGATCTCCCAAAAGGCGCAGCCAACCAAGGAAGCATTGGTGAAAGACGCAGGAGGTCATGGTTGCGG
>DATHIE010000738.1:0-10786 GCA_035316905.1 Chryseolinea sp.
ATGGGTCTTGCTACAGGTCCGGATGGATCGCTTTACATCAGCGAGTCGAACGAAGGAAAAATCTGGAGAGTGATGTACAAAGGCGAAAAGCAGAAGTTTGATCAGTCAGCATTGCTCGAAATGGAAAAACGAACGGCTCGATCATACATTAGAACTCCCGACGAAATGGCTGATGATTTACATAGAGGTGATGAACTAAGCGGAAGTATTCTATACCAGACTTATTGTGCGGCTTGTCATCAACGGAATGGAAAAGGTGATAACAATCGTTACCCACCATTAGCTGGCTCTGACTGGGTGAACGGCGAGGAAGAGAAATTGATTGATATCGTTCTAAATGGACTACAAGGTGAGATCAAAGTAAATGGAAAGTCATACAATGGTATAATGCCTCAGAACAAACATCTGGACGATCACGCGATTGCGTCGATAGTAACATACATAAGAATGAATTTTGGAAACAACGCCCCAGAAGTAAGTGCACGCACCGTGAAACGGATAAGGCAGTCGTCAAGGATCACCCAATAAATCGTCAATTGAAGGATTACATCATGCAAAAAACACTTATACATTTTATTCAGAACTTCCTTCTCGTGTCTCGAATTATATGCGTCTGGTGCATTGTTGTTTTTGTTCCTAAACTAACTGCGATTGGCCAGACTCAGGAAGGTTCCCAATCAGCTTTGCTCGTTAAAAAATGCAATGACTTTAGCATAACCGGAACGGGAAACGATCCCGAATGGTTGAAAACGGAATGGAGCCCGTTAACTAAACTTGATGTAGGCGGTAAACTGAATGCGTCGAAATTTAAAATACTCTACTCGGCCACAGGGATCTACGTTCTTTTTCAGGGTGACGACGAGAAAATAACTACAAAACCTTATAAAGATTTCGAAAGCATTTTTAATGGAGACGTCTTCGAAGTATTCTTTCATACCGATCCGGAGGGCGCAGTGTATTTTGAATATGAGGTCAACCATCTTGGTAAGGAATTGATTCTAACTATTTCGAACGTCAACAATAAATTCAATGCCTGGATACCCCGTAATAACGAGGGTGTCCATCGAACAGGTATTCAAAAACAGGTTGAAGTGGTTGGTGGCAAAAAAGAGATCGATAGTAGTATAAATTCCTGGAGCGCAGAGATATTTTTTTCTTACAGCGGCCTCGGCTTACTTCCGAGGGTGCCTCCTGCCAGCGGCACGCAATGGAATGCTAATTTCTGCCGCCTTGATTATGATACCGGTTCGATGATAAAATGGTCATGGACACCATCCATAAAAAAGTCGTTTCATGAACTCGATAAATTCCGTTCCATTAAGTTCGAATAAGTAGTACCTTATTAAACAATAAAACGCATTCAATGAAAACATTCATCACATTGTCACTAGTAATCACTACAATTCTTATGGCTAATGCACAATCTTCAAAAACCTATAACCTGATTGTAGGAACCTATACGAACCCTGGTAAGAGCAACGGGATGTATGTGTATACTTTCAACAGCGAAACGGGGGAACTCACTTATAAGGCCGAATCGTCAGCCATCAAGAATCCTTCTTTTCTTACCGTATCGAATGATCGAAAGCATGTATATGCTGTAAGCGAAGTCGGCGATGGTAGTGTTAACGCCTTTAGTTACGATCCAGCAAGCGGCAAGCTTGAATTCGTGAACAGTGCTCCCGCCGGAGGTAACTCCCCGTGTTATGTATCTGTTGACACTAAGAACAAATTTGCTTTCGTAGGAAACTACGGCGGTGGAAGTTTAGCGGCTGTGCCAATTAATCCTGACGGATCATTAAGTGACAAGGCGCAATTCATACAGCATCAGGGTAGCAGCATTAACAAGGGTAACCAGGAAAAGCCTCATGTTCACGCCACGCTTTTGTCAAAGGATGGCAAGTATTTGTTTGTCCCTGATCTCGGCACAGACAAAATAAACATTTATCAGGTGGATGCGTCAAAAGCTCAGCCACTCACACCTGCAAGTCAGGCATTCGTGTCAGTAACTGCTGGTAGCGGTCCACGACACTTTACTTTTCATCCGAATGGCAAATTGGCATTTCTTATACAAGAGATAACTGGTGTTGTAACCGCGTTTGAATATTCCAACGGGAAGCTGACCGCGAAGGAATCTGTGACGCTAGTATCCCCAGGCTCCACGGGAAGGATCGACGCAGCGGACATTCATGTTTCGCCCGATGGAAAGTTTTTATATGGATCGCTTCGCGGAGATATAAATGAAATTGTAATCTGTTCGATTGATAATGGTGGCAAACTAACCCTGGCGGGCAGACAATCGACGTTGGGCAAAACACCACGCAATTTCGCAATTGATCCTACAGGCAAGTTTTTGCTCGTGGCAAATCAGAACAGCGATAACATTATCGTTTTCAAACGAGATGAAAAAACAGGATTGCTCACTGGGACAGTTACCAAGATATCAATTGGCGCACCCGTTTGTTTGGTGTTTTCAAATAGCAAATAGCAATACATAACTATTATTGGTGAGGCTCTGTTTTTTATTGGGAACTCTATCGTTTCAGGTACGAGATCGAGCAGCGGGGAATATTTTCATCACTTATCAACGCTGCTGTAATGCAATCGAATGGCTGTTAAGTACCATCCGTCTAATACCAGTTGGAATTATAGAAGTTTTTTGAAAATTTTGCACCGACCTTCCACTTGTTTGAAGGGAACCTTGAAACTTTAAATCAGGTTAATAAAAAATACGGAAGGTGTCGTTCCGTCGTTGGATACCCTAAAAGCATTCCAAACAACGCCTCATGAAGTTATTTTTTGCATTTCTTGCTTTTTGGTCCGTGACTGCATACGCACAACAACAGGCCAAACCAGATACCCTTAAGCCGATTACTCCTGTCCCAGGTCAACGTGCTTTGCCCCAGACACCACCGGACACTACCACACAGGAAACGCCATCTGCTGTACCTGCGGGGAACATGCAATTGTCGGCCCCAAGCAATTATAGCAAGTTGATCAAGCCATATGCGATCACTCGTGAAGGCCTGTTTACCGTTCATCAGGTTGATGACAAGTACTATTTCGAAATTCCAAACCACCTGCTCGGGCGCGACATACTCATTGTTACCCGTATTGCGCAAGGTGCCGCCGGCGGACGACATGAGTCTGGTGGGTATGCCGGCGATCAAGTCGGCAGTACTATTATAAGATTTGAAAAGGGACCTGATCATAAACTCTTTCTTCGACGGATCACTTATGAAGAGCAACCAGGAGATAGTACAAATTCAATGTTCAATTCGGTTGTAAGATCAAATCTTCAACCCCTGGTAGCCGCTTTTGGAATAGGAGCCTACTCTCCTAGCGGACAAACCAGTGTGATCGATGTTACAGACTACATTAACGGCGACAATGACATATTATTTTTCAATGCTTCGACGCGTAAGACCATGCAGGTGGGAAGTATGCAACCGAACATGTGTTACATTAAGGACATCAATTCCTTTCCATTAAACCTTGAAGTGCGCACCATCAAGACGTATGTTCAGACGACTAGTGACAACAATTTCACCCTTGAGCTAAATACATCTTTCGTGTTGTTGCCAAAGAAACCGATGCGAAAACGCTTTGCTGATCCACGGGTGGGCTACTTCACTGAAAGGTATACCGACTATGATGCAAACCCTCAGGGCATCAAAGTCGTCAACTATATCAAGAGATGGCGGCTCGAACCAAAACCTGAGGATGTGGAAAAGTACAAGCAAGGCGAGCTTGTGGAACCTTTGAAGCCGATAGTTTATTATATCGATCCAACGACTCCTAAAAAATGGATACCGTACCTCATGCAAGGGGTGAATGATTGGCAAGTTGCCTTCGAGCGAGCTGGCTTTAAAAATGCCATTATGGCGAAAGAGGCCCCCGACCCTCTCGACCAGCCAAACTGGAGCCTTCAGGACGCCCGCCACTCTGCAATTGTATACAAGCCATCGTCGCTTGCAAATGCTGCCGGCCCGATAATTACGGACCCCCGTAGTGGCGAGATCCTGGAAAGTCATATCAATTGGTATCACAACCTAATGTCTATACTACACGATTGGTACATGATCCAGTGCGGTGCAATAGATCCACGCGCACAAAGAATGAAATTCGACGACGACCTCATGGGGGAGCTTATTCGTTCCGTTTGCGCGCATGAGGTTGGCCATTCGTTGGGTCTGACGCACAACTTTGGAAGCAGCTCCATGGTGCCCGTTGAAAAGTTAAGGGACCGCAACTGGCTTGAAGAGCATGGGCATACGCCGTCCATCATGGATTACTCGAGATTCAATTACGTGGCGCAGCCTGAGGACAGTGTTACCGAAGGAGGCCTTATCTCACGCATCGGAGATTACGTCAGAAGAAAATGAGATACCCTTCCTCAACGGCTGGATAATGGACAATACCAAAAACAAAAGGCTTTGGTTTGGATCTGAATTCAATTCAGATGATCCACGAGTGCAAACAGAGGACCTTGGCGACAATGCCATGAAAGCAGGTGGATATGGAATTAAGAACCTGCAACGGATCGTGCCACGACTGGTTCAGTGGACTTATGAACCTAATGAAGGATACAGGAGTCTGCGGCGAATATATTCGGGAGTTGTATCCCAATTCAATTATTATCTTGGGCATGTCGCCACGAATATTGGAGGCACGTATGAAACTCATAAGACCGGAGAACAGATCGGCGCCGTATTCTCCATAGTACCTGCAACGGTGCAGCGTGACGCTCTTAAATTCTTATCCGACAATATTTTCCAGACTCCTACATGGTTATTAGATACCGCGGTGCTTTCAAGAACAGGCCAATCTCCCGAACAAATTATTGGTGATGCACAAAGGATGGTGCTTAACAATCTATTAAGCAATAATACCCTTAATAGACTCTCAGAAGGTGAAGCATTGTATCCGAATAAGGCCTACCGACTGGTGAACTATCTCGATGACCTTGACAACGCCATGTGGACTGAACTAGGTTACGCGGGTACCGTCAGCCTATACAGGCGTAACCTTCAACGCTATTATGTTGAAAGACTTATTGACCTGGCAACACCAAAATCCGGTTGGGACAACCGCGACGTAGGTCCGGTCACAAAGAACAAACTTAATGACATCAGAATGCGTATTGAAAAAGCATTGCTAAAAACGAAGGATGCAATGACCGTTTATCATCTTAAATACATATTGGACAAATTGCCGCCTCGTCAGGAGCCAATTCCCTACAGGTAGCTCAGCCACCAATTGGTCCTGTGCATTTTGTATTTATTGAACCAGACGCAAAGGGGATAAAGGGCCACGACGAGCAAGATCCATATTACATATACCCAGCCCAGCGAAACTCCTTCGCCGGCGATAACAAACTTAAATGGCATCATTCCAAAGATATCAGGGGTTTGTTCATTGATCGAATGGCCACGAGCGACAAAGAAGAACATGCAAAGGATCCGTATAAAGTAAAAGTGCAGCACGTAATAGAATAACGGCACACGACCAAATACGCTTATTACCCGTGTAATTGTATTGTTTGAATTTTCGAAAAATGCGAGGAACAATAATGCGGGTCCCAAGGTCGCACAGATATACAACAACGACGGTGGATACTTATGAACATTCATGAAAGAAAGGAATGTATACAACACACTCTCCTGCTTCGACCATTGAAACGGATTTCCATAACTATTGAAACTCCTTATTATGGCAAACAAGATTAATAACCCGATTCCTAATCGAATCAGGATCTTCTTGCGTTCGGCCGGGGCAAATGCTGGATGATAGATTTTACCAATACAATAGCCAAGTATCATTACTCCCAACCAGGGTACAAATGGGTAGATAATAATAAACTTGTGACCGGCGACGAGTTCGTACATGGAGAAGTTACCGTTCCTGGTCAAATCCCAGAAGAAGCCTTTGTGGGTGTCTGGCACATAATCAAGGATATTGTGGCCTGCTACGATAGCGATGCCAAGGAACATTATCGCGGCATATGGAAGGTGGATCACGAATCCCATGAACACCATACATATACCAATAGCCCAGATCACCTGCATTACCAACATAGGAAAAGTAAAGTTGAGGGTCCAGGAGAATGTGATAATAACAAGCTCGACAAAGATCAACCAAAGGCCACGCTTAAAAAGAAACATGGCCAACTCATTTTTATCCTTGCGAAGTCCTTGCAGATAGGCCGATGTTCCGGCCAGGAATACGAACACAGGCGCACAAAAATGTGTAATCCACCGAGTAAAGTATAGGGGTACGGTAGTGGTCGATACATCCAAGGGATCGCCCACGAATGCATCAAAGTGGAAGAAATCGCGGACATGATCAAGGGCCATGATGACCATTACTAAACCGCGCAATAAGTCTAAAGAATAAATTCTGACTTTAACTAAGGGCTCCAATATTGAAAGAGATTTGGTTACTAATTACGTGCGCCGTATTAAGGAGTTTCCTTAAATGTGTCACGTTTTTTGTTCACAACGGCAAAGCAGTCCAGCGACCCCCTTCATCTTTGGCGTACGACAACCCATCGCTCATTTCGTGAATGGTCCTCCCCTTCGCATCGATGTAATTCTTGCGCTCGTAAACTCGCACGCCATTGTTCCCGCGGGTTAGAAATTGAATTAACGCCCCCATTGTTGGAGTTATGTCACTCAGCACCTGACCGTCGTCGTCTTTTACAAATGCGTGGCTCATTACAATAATGCTATCTCTCAAATTTAACCGTTCCGGAAATTTAACCAATGCTTTGATAATTAATGTTTAGACGTGGAGTTTTGGCCATCTCAATGTTCTTGTTGGAACAATTACGTCGGAGCATTGAGTACGAAACTCCACACTGAAGATTCAACAACCTGGGGAATTTGTGCAACGAAGGCTTAAGATTTTCTCTACTGACTTTGATGTAACGACAATTCCAGTTTTCTGCACAACAGTTGCGTGAAGGATACATTCCCGTTCCCTAATCCGAGCCTAATGAAGATCTCCTTCCTAATTCTTTCTGGCTTTTTTCTTATCCTTCTACTGTTTTCAATCACCACGTACATCAATTATCAGCAATCGGAAAAGGTTAACGAAAATTCTGACAAATTCTCTAAATCATCCACAACACTACGCAACAGCAACCGATTTCAGCGTAATATCCTCAATCTGGTAAGTGGGTTAAGAGGATACCTTTTGACCAATGAGACATTCTTTATTCAGTCCTATGATTCTGCTGTCATCGAAAATGAGGAAATACTGACCGAACTGTCTTTTTTAACTAAAAAGAACGAATCCCAAAAAAAGCTACTCGACGAGATCGCTTCCTTATATGACCGCTGGGGACAAGAGTTTGCAACGCCATTACTTGAGGCAAAAAAACAGGCAATGGTTTCGGATAGCGGGGCTAAGGCGTTTGAAACGCTTTATCGGAAGAAACTTTCAGACAGGCTGGAAGATGACATTCAACAAAAAATTCAGCGTAAGTTCAGGGAGTTTACAAATTCAGAGTATGCATTTCGTGAAGAACAACGTGTGACGTTGACGGCATCTGTCCGGCAGACGCGCACCATTTCGTTCTATTTGACAGTGTTATCCATCGTGCTTGGAATCGGTATCGCGGGATTCCTGGCCAGTCACATCTCTTCAGGTATTTTGCGAATGGTGAACATGGCCGACGCAATCAGTGCGGGAAATTATGATGTTCAAGTTGACGATCGTGGCGTGGATGAAATAGGACGACTGACTGCTTCTCTCAATAACATGGCGAAGGTATTAGCCGAACATATTGCCCTGTTGAAACAAAAAAACGAAGAGTTGAATCAATTCGCACATATCGTTTCTCATGACATCAAAACGCCGTTACGCGGAATTGATAACGTAGTTTCGTGGATAGAAGAAGATCACGACGTTGATATCCCGATAAAAGTGAAGGAATACGTTCGCCTGATAAAAGGCAGGGTCACACGAGCTGAGAGCCTTCTAAACGGCATTCTATCCTATTCACGTATCGGGCGGGAAGTTCAGAAAAAAGAAAAGGTGCACATTGATGAATTGATCGAAGAGATCAGAGGATACCTTCCCGAAAAAAAACACGTCACACTAATTGTTCAGCATCCACTTCCGACAATTTATACGGAGAGACTTCCATTATTCCAGGTTTTCAGCAATCTTCTTAATAATGCCTACAATTATCACAACAAGGAAAACGGTATCGTAAAAGTCTATTACGAGGAACTTGCTGATCACTTTAAGTTTTTTGTAGAAGACGATGGACCAGGCATTGCAAAGAATTATCACGAAAAGATATTTGTCATTTTTCAGACCCTTCAGGAAGAAGATTCTGCAGAGAGCACAGGCGTAGGCTTGGCAATTGTGAAGAAGATTCTCACCGACAGGAAACTGGAGATCGGAGTCACCTCTGAACCCGGGAAGGGATCTACTTTTTCATTCACTTGGCCAAAACACTAGACATGAACAGAGTTGTGAACATTTTACTTGTCGAGGACGACATTCTTGATGCAATGGATCTGCAACGCACGTTAGATCGTATGCGCATCCTTTATAAAATGAAAATTGCAAAAAATGGAGAAGATGCACTTGCACTGCTGGAACAGGAGGAGCATCTGCTGTTTTCTGGAAGGCCGGATGTTATTCTGCTTGATATGAACATGCCGAGAATGAATGGTATTGAATTCCTTCAAATATTACGAGGTCGTGAGGAATGGAAAAACATCAAAGTATTTGTACTCACTACATCGGATGAAAGTGAAGACGAAAGGATTATGAGAAGCTTAGGTATTTCAGGCTACATCATTAAGCCGCTTAAAGTGAGTAACACTGGATCCATAGACTCATTCAACCTTATGATCGATCTTATGAATATGTAGCATGCTTGCCTCGTTGCTCATGACCCAATCATCGTTTATCTTGCGAACGACGAACGTTTTCTGTAATGATCAAGAAACTTCCCTATCAACACAAAATTGAAGTGACTACTGGCGACATCGACGACCTCGGTCATGTTAACAATGTTGTTTATTTGAGATGGGTACAGGAGGTTGCTGCTGTACATTGGGATTATGCAGCGTCTTCGGCCTTAAAATCTAAATATGCCTGGGTTGTACTTCGACATGAGATCGACTATAGAAATCCTGCATTTCTGAGCGATGAGATAACCGGGCTTACGTGGGTTGGAACACACAACGGACCCAAGTTTGATCGCTTTGTTAAGATTCAATCCGAAAATAAGGTGTTCGCTGAGGCTAAAACTACGTGGTGTCTACTGGATGGGAAATCATTCAAGCCAGTTCGAATTCCTCAGGAGATTCTCCAAATTCTATGATGGGCCACGCCGGTCTTCTCTCCTGCTTTCCGTCTGTAGATGGATTTTATCTCGAAAATCATTGGATGGTTTTATGCAATGACGCGCTATCGTACCTTTAAAAACCAACGCTAATATTCAAAGCATGAAAACAGTATTTTCAATTCTGTGCATCTTCCTATTTTCCTCGGCTATTGCCCAGGATTTAGTTGATTCAAGACAGCGCGAAATCGTAATTCGTTCGGTGAACGTCGTTCCGATGGAAAAGGAAGAGGTATTACCCAACCAAACTGTGGTGATCAAGGATGGCAAGATCGCCGCTATCGGAAGTAACGTAAAATACGGGAAGGCTGCGTTGGTCATTGATGGCAGCGGCAAGTATCTAATTCCCGGCCTGGCAGAGATGCACGCTCATGTCCCTCCTATCGACGACCTCACGCCAATGAAAGAGGTGTTGTTTCTCTTCGCTGCCAACGGTATAACTACTATTAGAGGCATGTTAGGACATCCAAAGCACCTTGAACTTCGCTCGATGATAAAGAATGGACAGGTTTTGGGACCGAGGTTATTTACAACTGGCCCATCGTTTAATGGATTTGCTGTTAAGACTCCCGAAACAGGTGCTTCGATGGTTCGCAGTCAGAAGCAGGCTGGATACGACTTCCTTAAGTTACATCCCGGACTTACAAAGGAAAATTTCGCAGCAATAGCGTCAACAGCAAAAGAGGTGGGAATACCGTTCGTTGGGCACGTTTCTTTTGGCGTTGGCGTGTGGCGTGCAATAGACGCCGGCTATTCTTCCATCGATCACCTTGATGGCTTCATCGAGGGCATGGTACCCGGTATTGAGAACATGGTCGAGCAACAAACAGGACTGTTTGGGATGTTCGTAGCTCATCGCGCTGATACAACGCTGATCCCTAAACTGATGCAAGGATTAAAGACAAAAAACATATGGGTAGTACCTACGCAGTCATTAGCCGAAAGGTGGTTTCATCCGGATTTTAAAGCAGAGGATTTTACAAACGACCCCGAGAGCAAATACATCAAGCAGGAAACGGTAAACAATTGGGTGGAAGCCAAAAATAACCTCGTGGCAAACCCAGAGTATGATCCATCAAAAATTAAAGACTACATCGCTCTACGTCGCCTGTTAATTAAAGCATGTCAACTGTATGGGGTTGGTTTGTTATTGGGATGCGATGCACCACAGGTATTCAATGTGCCGGGATCATCGACACACTATGAGCTCGAGTACATGGTGCGTTCCGGACTAACTCCATACGAGGCGCTCCGAACAGGAACGGTAAATGTTGCCACGTACTTAAAGCTTCCTGATACCGGCATGATCAAACGCGGATATACTGCGGACCTCATACTTATTGACGGAAATCCTTTACAGGACATTACACAGACACGCAAAGTTCACGGTGTAATGCTTAACGGTAAATGGCTATCAAG
>DATHIE010000739.1:0-4337 GCA_035316905.1 Chryseolinea sp.
CACGACGATGGCCATATCGGATTCCGCGGCGAATACGACACGCAACCAGCTGTCGATGGACAAGCGGGGCGAATACTTGGTATTTACAGAGAGCATCAAATGAGCACTACGGATGTTTTCTTAAAACGCAACTGGCCCAAGACGAAACGTGCCATTGAGTTTCTTTTAAAGCAGGACACAAATGGTGACGGCATGACCGACACTCAGCTCGAAAATACACTCGACGCAAAATGGCCTGGGGAAATTGCCTGGATTGTTGGACTAAGTATGGCAGCAATCAAAGCCGGTGAGTTGATGGCCGAAGAGATGGGAGACAAGGAGTTTGCGCGTACGTGCAGGGATTACGTGGCAAAAGGATCGGCAAACATGGAAAAGTACTTATTCAACGGAGAATACTTTATACATCGGCCCGATCAGGCAAAAGGGAGGACTGTAATCGGTTCGTATAACACATGCCACATCGATCAGGTTTACGGTCAGAGCTGGGCTTTTCAGGTTGGCCTTGGCCGGATCATTGACAAGCAAAAGACGCGCTCAGCGCTAAAAGCCTTGTGGAAATACAACTTCACCACAGACGTCGGACCGTATTTAAAAGATCATCATGGTGGTCGGCCCTATGCGCTTCCAGGCGAGGGGGGAATGATCATGAATACAAATCCACGCAATGAGACGGACCCCTATGGAGTAAAAGATGCCTGGCAGGTGACGTATTTTCATGAATGCATGAGCGGCTTTGAACATCAGGTGGCATCTCATATGATGGCGGAGGGAATGGTTGAAGAGTCCTTGATACTCACGCGCGCGATACACGACCGTTATCACGCTGCAAAAAGAAATCCCTTTAACGAAGTGGAGTGCAGTGATCACTATGCGCGTGCCATGGCTAGTTACGGCACTTTTATTTCAGCGTCTGGGTTTACGAGCCATGGACCTAAAGGTGAGATCGGCTTTGACCCAAAGCTTAATAAAAATGATTTTAAGTCAGCATTTACTGCCGCCGGATGTTGGGGAACATATTCGCAAAAGAAAACAGCGAAACAACAACAGGAACATTATCTAGGGGTGAGGTTTGGAGAGATTGGTTTGAAAAAGGTAAAGCTTGAAAAAACCGAAAAGGTGAAAGCTGCTACGGTCAGTCTTGATGGAAAGCTGGTTCCTTCAAGGGTTACGCAAGAAGGGACGGTGGTTATTGTAGATTTTAATGAACGTGTGTCGGTAACCGCGGGTCAACAGTTAACGATTGTGATATAAATCAAAGGAAAAAGATTGGAGTATGAGTTCTGAAAAAAAACATTTTTTCGTCAAGCTAGTTCCGCCACGAGCGACATTTATCATGGATATGACAGATGCAGAGAGAGCTATCATGGAGCAGCACAAAATGTATTGGGGAGAGTTGCTGGAAAAGGGGACAGCCATTGCCTATGGCCCTGTGCTCGACCCAAAAGGTGCATTCGGCGTTGGTGTTATTTGTGTCAATACAAATGATGAACTTCAACAGGTGATCGCAAATGATCCGGCAAATGGACTGAATAAATATGAATATGCGCCGATGATGGCTTTTTTCAAGCGGAGTTGATTGCTGTTCTTTTCTGCATGGGTCCCAATGCTGAAGCGTCAAATGTTTTGTGATAGGGCGGAAGGAATTGCTAGAATATTAACTAACTTCCAGATACAATCCCCTTATCCCTATGAATCGCAGAACATTTGTTAAAAACTCTTCATTCGCTGCAGCGAGTGTTAGTGTCTTCGGCTCAATCTTTTGGAATGGCCGCAGCTTTGAAGGAAATAATCCAACTACAACAGACATTCTCGGGCCATTCTACCGACCGGGCTCTCCGCTGCGAAGTAATATCGCGCCACCTAATACTGCGGGCGAGCCATTCGCCGTAAGCGGAACAATTTTTCAGCTGGACGGAAAGAAACCTATGACTGGTGCTCTTGTTGAAGTATGGCAGTGCGATGAAAAGGGTGACTACGATAATACTTCTGATGAATACTTATGCCGTGGAGCTGTTAAGACTGGAGCGGACGGCAAGTACGCTTTCAAGACAATCGTTCCTGTACCCTATAGCGTTGGTTCAGGCTATCGCCCAGCTCACATACACATGCGAGTCTCGAGCGACGATCACCAGGATCTAATCACACAGATCTATTTCAAGGGAGATCCTCACCTTAAGGATGATCCAAGTTCCGCCTCACCTCAGGCTGTGAATCGTATTCTGGAAATCAAGAATGCCGGTAAGGATAAATTTGCGACGTTCGACATCGTCATGAGTAAACAATTTCCGTTGGAAGCAGCTGCCTATAAAAAACTTACCGGACTTTATAGTCTGGGCAATAATAAGATGTACGACTTCGTCAATGACGGTGATTTGTTGTTTTTGAAATCAGACGGGTTGATGGTTGCCGCGCTTGAGTACAAAGGCAATAATCAGTTTGAGGATTCCAGTGGATACAAAGTACAGTTTATCTTTGCTCAAGGGGGACCGACGAAAATAAAGATCACGGATGAAAATGGTAAAGTGCAGGAGGGCGTTAAATACATCAAGTACCCCGATTGATGTGATCAAATCGCATGAATTCAAACGAGCTAAAATCTTTACAAGAACCCCTCAAGAATAAGTATAAATCAGAGCCAGGTGCTGCTCTTATTACGCTCAAGGCAAAGTCGAAATTTGGGGATGGCGTGACCTGTAAAATCGAAACAGGGAAGGCGATGGTGGAAGCCGGTTTGCATCCGGCGACGGGCGGGGACGGACTATCGGCGTGCTCGGGCGATATGTTACTTGAGGCATTGGCAGCCTGCGCTGGCGTGACATTAAATGCTGTAGCCACAGCCATTGAATTTCCGCTGAGGGACGCCTCAATCTACGTGGAAGGCGACCTTGATTTCAGAGGGACCCTTTCGGTTGACAGAGATGTACCTGTGGGTTTCAAAAATATCCGGTTGAAGTTTGATCTTGATACGGATGCTGATGCTGATCGTATCGACAAATTGATCAAGTTAACCGAACGTTACTGTGTTGTGCTTCAAACATTAAGCAGGGGAAACCAGATAGAAGTGTCGGTAGTATGAATGCAGGTCACAATGTCCACTAAGAACCACAAAGCCACGACGTATTCTTAGCACTTCACATCGTGATCTCCCGATAGCTATCGGGAGTGTCTTCTTTGTGATCGTCGTGACCCTGGATTTTGAAAAATGTGTTCGATGCAGGTCACAAAGTACACCATGAACCACAAAGCGCACGACGTATTCTTAACACTTCACATCGTGATCGTAGTGTCTTCTTTGTGATCGTCGTGACCCTGGATTTTGAACTGATATACAGGCTTGCAAACTTTTCATTGTTAAGTCATAAGCTTATCGGTTTTGCCGGACTGTTTAAAAAGGTTCATCGTCAACTCCTGGTGGCCTAACACTACGACGTCGCTTATATCACCAAGTACGTCGTCGATAAGCCCGAATTCTTTTGCTTCGGGGGCGCTCATGTATTTGTCACGGAGGAAATATTCTTCGATCTCCTTCCACGTGTGGCCTGAATGTTTCCCCATAAGATGGAACAGCTGCGTTTGAATCCGTTCCTGTTCGCGCGTGGCTATTCTTACGTCCTCCGTATATCCTTTTGCGCCTCCGCCTGTTGGATGCATATGTATAGTGGCGTGGGGCAGGGCATAACGTTTGCCTTTATGGCCAGCCGTAAGCAGAGCCGTCCCCATGCTTGCAGAGACACCTACGGCTACCGTTGACACTGGTGCGCCGATCATTTGCATCGCGTCATAGATCGCTAGCCCGGCGTAGACACTTCCCCCGGGACTGTTGATGTAAAGGCTGATCGTTTGTTTTGAATCTACGCTGTTCAGATAAAGCAACTGGGCAACAACCAGATTCGCAACTGCATCATCAATTCCGGTACCCAGGAAAACAATACGTTCCTTAAGCAGCAGGCTATAAATATCAAAAGCCCGTTCGCCTCTGCCACTATTCTCAATTACCATCGGTATGATGTTCGCGTTTATCATGTGTTTATGTTTTTAAGTTAATAGTTATCGTGTCCGCAGTTCAATTCGACATTCGACATTCGGAGTTGGACATTCCTTGCCCGTCCGGCAGGCGGGGGCGTTCCGCACTCATTTCCACACCCAAAGACACTTGGTTATGTAAGCAATGATTATTAATAACCCCAGCCTTCAGGCCTAGTCTATGCACACATTTATCCTGACAGGGTTCGATTAACTTTGATATAGTTTTGAAGAACGATCCATCCTTTGAGCATTGTAATGGGACCAGGCGGATCTTTATCTTCAGGCTTCCAGTCACCTAATCTGGCGATAAT
>DATHIE010000740.1:0-4274 GCA_035316905.1 Chryseolinea sp.
GACATGTAGGTCACAGGGTATTTATTTATCAGTCGGTTGAAGCGCTCAACCCACCCTTCTCCCGCGAACCTGACGCTTGCTTCAATAAAATCCGATTGCTTAAAGGGAAGGAAAAGGTTGAGCTCGCCACCGAGTTCTTCCATTGCCTCCGCGAAGAGTATATCTCCGCCGCAAGCAAGGGAACAGTAACCGATCTTTGCATTTAATGATTTAATGTTGTTCATCAATGCGATCTTAACACCTGTTTCAATCGACGCGGGAAATCGCGGATGCTTGCGGTCAGGATGATCGATCATGTGACCAACAAACGCAACCACAACGGGCGGGCTAAATACTTTTAGTACGCTGGTAGGCACAGGTAGATAATGTTTTAGCAGTCACAATTGATTGTAAACTGAATTGATCTTTCCCCAATCTGTTGCCGCAAGCTTTCGGGCCCGGAGATAGGCCTCCTCAGATTTCGCTCGCTCTTTCAACAGAAGGAATGCTTCCGCCTGCGTAGCCGCCTCCCAAAAGTCGTTTTCGGGGTCTTTGAGAACATTCAAAACTTCCTGGGCGATCTCCTTTCCCCTCCTCCCCTGTCCAGCAAGTGTAGACATCGAAGCCGCATTGATTCCCGTGTAGTAACTTTTGGTTATTTGAAAGTTCTTATCATAAGTGTCACGCGCGAGGACAGCGTACTTTGAGCTTTGGTTCTTCTTGAACAACTCTTTATATACACTACCCAGAATTCCATGCGTCTCAGCGTCACCCGGTACCTCCTTTATTACTGATTCGAGGTATTCCTGCGCGGCTTCAGGAACTCCGGATTTAGACAATGACAACGCATATAGTTGCTTGAGACGCAAATCGGATCTGGATAATAGTAACTCTTGCGCACGGGCTCGGGCCTGGGCATAATGACCCATATGGATGAGATTCTCTAAGTGCGCAATATCACTCATGTTTGAAATATACACTTTGTTTGGGCATACCCGTTCAATTGCATTATTGGAATCCAAAAAATAACACATGATCGTCGGCCCAGCCAGCATACCAATCCAATGCAGGCCACCCTTTCAGTTTGTTCTCATTCTCATGCGCGCGTGCCGCTGACAGAAGTATAACACTACGACAGATAAGGTCCTGATCTTCAGTTAGCGTAGCTGGTATACTAACATAGGCGCCGTTATAATCTCCACCGTCGGCAATTCCTTTCACCAATCTTTCGGTCGCTGTAAATTTTCTCACTTCAGGAATCTCTCGGTAAACATCAGCTCCAATATCCACGTTCTTATCGCCACCGATCTTGTTTAACAACGAAACTGCTGTTCCACGATAGTCAAGGAAGGGCGGTACATTTTCGGGATCGAATGCCCGGAGCCCAATCATGGCGGAGTCCAGCAAAATAAATGTCGCCGGGTTACGCTCGTGATCATACAGATTACTTGCGCTGTAAAGGTATGCCGTCACGCGATGATTAATATTTGGCATCCTGCCTATAAGCTTGATACTCTCATCAACTTTGCCCACCAGGGCCAGATTCTTTGCAAGCACCATTAACTGATTATAGAAATAGCTTCTATTGTAATTCTCGTAACGACTACCCGAGCTGACTATTTGATCGTGACGCAAGCGGTCGTAATAAGACATGGCTGCTGATGTATCACCTCTATTGAATGCATTATTCGAAAGGATAACCGCGAACAGATTTCCATCAAAGTTAGCTCCGGCGGGGTGCCGGACGGCTTGATCCCACGCCAATGTTAATAACGAATCATTTGGGGGGTAGACATTAAGTGTAGCCTCTACATTCACAAGTATTGGCTCATGTGTGCCCGCCAACCAAAAGTGTATCTGGTTGAGGTCTTCAAGTGTCTTATAAGCATTCCTGAATAATCCTTTTTTCAACGTATAACCAAGAAAGAAATCAGAGTGATACCTGTGACTCTGCCAGCCTCCAATATAATCGGGATAAAGGAAAACCAGTCGGCGTTTGATTTCTTTTGAGCGCTGTTCGGTAACAAAATAATAGGTAAGCGTAACCGGCTTTTCCAACTCACTCTCACTCAACCTTGAATAGAGTGACCATGCTTTATCCAGTAGCGCATCCAGGGAAGCAGTCGGCACGGGAAGGCCACGATCGAAATAGTACTTGTGCTCGGCCATAGCAATTCTTTTATAGCTCATTGCAAGAGCAAATTCCCTTTCAGCCGGATCCTTTACGGCGGCCAACGACTTTTGGTAGTCGCCGGAAATTGCCTGGAACTGTTCCATGCTCGAAAGGCATAGGTTCACAAACAAGTTACCTTCTTCAGTTTGTGGACGTCGTATCAGGAAGTTTACACGAAAGAGCGGACTGATGTATCCCGAACGGGTTAGCAACTCACGATATGCAACATGCGGAAGGATTGTTGGAAAATTTGACGTTACATGCGCTACAACACTTGGAACTGATGAGCGATGTCCAAACTGATACAAATATCCGATCACATTTGCATAATTGTTAAATAGTCGGTCAGAGAAATAATCCGGTTGACTCTTCAACTGATCAAAACACCAGGTGACTTCATTAACGTTACCTGCGGCGGCATATAACGATGCAACGGTCTGGTAACCTCCGTTGTAGTCGTTCGCCCGGAAGCCATTTGATTCATAGCTGCCTTTCGGATAAAAAACTTCAAACGTTTCTTTCGCGGCGGGGTTGCCGTTCGGTGAAATCACGTCGATCAGGTTACCGACCTGTTCTTTGGTCGGCTTGCCAAAGGTCAGCCAGTGTTGTATTGCTTCATTCAAGATGATGGAAAGGCTTACTTTGTAAAGTTGTTTGTTCTTGAATGTATTCAAAATCAAACTATTCAGTGAAGCCGCCTTCTCTTGTAGAAGACTTTCTAATCCGGCGCCTGGATTGTAATAATTGTCATACATCAGGGCCAGCAAAAACTCATTCGACCGCGCAAGTGTGAACTCGGTATCCCCCTGTGTTTCTACGGCCTTGAACGTTTCTTCAATGACGTCAACAAGTTCTTTCCTAAGCGGACCGTCATACTTTTTATCAATTATCATCAACGAAGAATAGACATAGACCGAAATCGCCAGCTTTTCTTTAGGATCGTGGATAGTTTGGAGGTATGTGATCAGACTTCCAGGACTGAGCCGTTCATTTATTAATAGATGTTTGGCCTTAGATTCATTTTGAACGACCTTGCTCGCCAACAACGCTGCGGATTCTCGTTGTACTTTTTGCACAACAACATCATTTCTTTTTTTCGCCGCATCATACAAGTAAAACCCTCCAAGCAAAATGACAATCGCCGCCGAAACCACCAGAGCTATTCGTTGTGCGCCATACTTGACGAATGCGCGGCTAATGGCAACGTTCCGGGCGCTTCTTCTCAGGTATTCACGAAGGTCATTTAGAAGATTTTCAGATTGACTTAATGTATTGATGTCATTATCGCCGTAATCTAAATAACGTTTGATCCAGGCTATATTGGGATTACATTTCGCATACCAATTTTCGAAATATGACAAAGGCCCTATAGGAAGCAGATATCCCTGGCTTTTGCCGTGAGCCTTCCAACGATCAAGCTGCTTCTTCAGATCGAGAAATGTCGAATAAAACTCATACTCCTGGCTAGCCCATTTATTGAGCATTCCCCAATTGCGTATCAGGCTTTCGTGAGTAATATCAAGCACAGCGTCTTCAGCAAGAACGTCTGTTGGCTTGTCGTCTGTCTTAAAGGGCCGTATAAATGAGTTGCCTTCCTCACGAAAAATATCTAAAACCTTTCCAACTACAGTTACCGGTAAAGCTGGGCGGTTGATCACTGTTGTGATCTCTTTTAATGTCATCCGGTTGCGTACAGCCCTGCTGTTGTCAATTTTTGTCAGACATGAAAAGGCAAGTGCAATTATGTTTTTTGCGTCTTTTATTGAAATTACCCCGTCGGGATTCGACTTATTATAATAATCTGCGGCAGTCTCGTACAAACGCCGTGCATGATTTTCAATTACTTTGTCTAGCCCTGATACGCTGTAGAATTCCTTTTGAAAATCGGGTAAACTTCTAAACCATTCCGCGTAGATCTCCGCGTCCGCTTCAGGCAGCTCATGTGCAGGCATGCCTCCCACCATTGCATAATGAATGAGATCCATCTCCTCGAATCCGCGATCTGCCATTAACCATATCTGGCTCAAGGCATGTTGTAGAATCGGAAGCTGGTCAACCCCTTCGGCAAGATCATAGACCAGTCTCTCCGTCAGCCTTTGACTTATCCTGTTGCCACTAAGAA
>DATHIE010000741.1:0-10870 GCA_035316905.1 Chryseolinea sp.
AACCGCCTGGAATCTGGATTGTCGTTCACGGAATTCTCGTATCAGTTGGTGCAGGGATATGACTTCTACTGGTTATTTTCCAACAAGAACTGTAAGGTTCAGATGGGCGGTTCGGATCAATGGGGAAACATTGTTACGGGAACAGAATTGATCCGTAGAAAGACCAATGGTGATGCGTTTGCACTCACTACTAAGCTGATCACGAAAGCCGATGGAACGAAATTCGGAAAGACTGAAGGTGGGAATATCTGGCTTGACCCGAAACGAACTTCACCTTATAAGTTTTATCAATATTGGAGAAACGTTACGGATGCAGATGCGCCGAAATTCATCCGAGTCTTCACCATGAAGACAAAAGAAGAGATTGAAGCGTTGGAGGCGGCTAACCTTGCAGAGACAGGCACACTGCAAAAAGCGCTGGCAGAAGATATCACCAGTCGTGTACACGGATCAGATCAATTGAACCGGGCTCTTGAAACTACCAATATCTTATTCGGCTCTTCATTTGAAGATTTCAAGAAATTAACCGGTGGGGAAATCGAAGACGCGTTCGATGCTTCATTGACGTTTCAAGTCCATCGTAGCGTATTTGACAATCCAGTTGATACGGTTGGGCTACTTGGAGAAAAGACGACCATGTATTCTTCCAAGGGTGAGGCGAGAAAAGCTATACAAGGAAACGGCGTTAGTATTAATAAGGAAAAGGTCAACCTGGAAAGGAAACTTACAAAGGATGATCTTCTGTATGGTAAGTATTTGCTGGCTCAAAAAGGAAAGAGGAACTATTATCTTATAGTTGTGCAATAAAAAAGGAGGCAGTGTTTAACGGCCTCCTTTTTTTTATATAATATTTTTTTATTACTCCCTACCAAAGATTGTATACTTCACATACAATTGGAAAGCTCTGTTTTTTATTTCCAAACCGTCGAAGTCAGCATCGTCTTCGGCGACATTTGAAAATCCAAGAACGTAACGAGCTCCAAATCCAAGGCCACTTGGAAGATCAAACTCCACGCCGGTTGCTCCAGCGAAATCGATACCTTTCATATCATCCTTAATGTCTTCTGTATCGCCAGACTCGTCTTCAGCTTCCGCCGACATCAGAAATCCAAATTGAGGCCCTGCATGAAGACTGATCATCTCCGTGATGTTATAGCGGAAAAGAACCGGCACTGCGAGGTAATTATACTTGAACTTGCTATCATCGCCAGAAAAGTCCCACCGGCTGCCCTGCATTGTGAACAAGAGCTCAGGCTGAATGCCGAACTTTTCGTTGATCATGGCGACTACGAAAACGCCAGCGAGAAGCCCTGGCTTTGCTTTGGTGTCCAGGGAAATTCCTTGACTAGTCCACTTTTGATTTGCGAGATTAGCACCCGCCTTAACCCCGCCGCTTATTCCTTGTCCGAAGGAGTAAAGAGCGAGCACCGTCACAAAACTTGTTAGAAGTAGTTTTTTCATAATTCTCTGGTTTTTTGAGTTTAAAAAATTAATCTAAAGCGAACCAAAGGTAAGTAAAACTTGAGCTACTGCAAATTTTAGCGTTGATTGCCAGCGAGTTATAAAACCAATAAACAAAAAAAACCGCCGGTTTGGCGGTTCCTTTTGACGTCTCGTCTAGTTATTTTGTGCTTCCGCCTCTAAATATCTTCCAGCCTGCTGAAATTTGCCAGACCTGGTTCTTAATCGTCCCAATAGATGCGCCACTTCCCTGACCAACCCCATCGTTAATATCTGATAAACCCCAGTTGTATCGGGCGTCGACGGAAAGTCCAAAAGGAAGGTCCCAGCCGGCACCCAGCGCAAGACTAAAATCTGTCTTCTTAAGCTCGTCCTTTACACTTTCATCATTAGCATCAGCTGATGTGAGGAAGCCGAACTGAGGACCGACCTGAAGATTAATTCCTGCAATTGTATACAACTTCAGCACTACCGGAATATTCATGTAGCTGAAATTTGTTTTAACGTCGGGCGAACCACTGTACTTCAATGTTGATCCTTGTTGAGAAAAAAGTAACTCTGGTTGTATTCCAACACGTTCTCCTCTGAATAGAGCAAACGCTCCCAGATGAAAGCCAGTTCTGCTTTCATAGTTATCCGCCAGATTTGCTTCTGTATCTATGTTCGCGAAGTTCGGACCACCTTTGATACCTATGGCAAATTCCTGGGCGAATGTGTACGTGGAAGCCGCGATGAATAAAAAGCTTATTGCGATCTTTTTCATATTTTAAGTTGGTTTCATAACTTCTTTACAAAGATGATGCCTAAAGGTGTTCCCCGACGTGCTCTTGAGCGAGTGGAAGCACGAAAATGCTATTTCTCTTGGGAAACCTTATTTTCTCAAGTAGATCTGAAATCCGACTCTTAAAAAAATGCCGGCGTCTACGGACTTGACATCAGAATCCTTGTTGCGATATCCTTTTCCACCATATCCTAGTTGTGGTTCGATTGCCACAACGTTGTTTATAAAAAACGCATACCCAGCTGATAGCGACCAGCCATTCACCGCATACTCTATTTCATCCGTATCTCCGTTGTTGGTGGTCTTATCTTTAGCCCCGCCAAACATTAGCCTGCCCTGAAAAAATACGCCAGGGTCAAGGTAATAGCGGACCATTGGCTGAATGGTGAATTCATTCGTTAGGTTTTTATAATCCGAATCATCGTCGTTGTAGGCGCTGGTACTTACACCTATGCCACCACCTACAGCAAGTTTATTGATTACGAAGATGCCGAATTGCGGGTCGAATGATACATTAACGTATTTCCCATTGGTATAAGTATTTCCGTCGTACTTACTTTTGTTTGTTTTGAAATCGGCTCCAAAGGAACCACCTACCATCATAGTACCTTTTTCGAACTGTGCATACGCTCCAATAGCAAGGCATGATGCCAACAACACCATTACAAATTTTTTCATACTTTCTCTTGATTGTTTTTTAGCTTTAAACTGTAGTTAACATTTTGCTGCGAAAGCTAAATAAACTTTTATGCGTCTAAAGGATTCCTTCTATTAAACCATCATCCACGAGGTTAGGAAGCGTAATTTGCAGTTTAGATTCAGATGACATTTCAAATTTTGCCGCGGTGAGTGCATTCGCGTTTCGCGCCCATGCTCTGCGGGCTATACCGTTGTTCACATCAAAGTGTAACATGTTTTTCAATTTTCTTTCGGCGTTCATCGTTCCATCCAATAATATCCCGAAGCCACCGTTAATTACTTCTCCCCAGCCTACTCCCCCACCGTTGTGGATTGACACCCATGTTGCTCCGCGAAAGGAATCGCCGATTACATTGTGAATCGCCATGTCCGCTGTAAACTGTGATCCATCGTAGATGTTAGATGTTTCGCGGTAAGGACTATCAGTACCGGAAACATCGTGATGATCACGTCCCAATATTACCGGGCCAATCAATCCTTCCTTGATAGCGTTGTTGAATGCCATTGCGATCTTTATCCTTCCTTCTGCGTGCGCATAGAGAATGCGTGCTTTGGAGCCAACAACAAGCTTGTTTTGTTTCGCTTCCGAGATCCATCGTATATTGTCTTTCAACTGCGCATGTATCTCCTCCGGAGCCGACTCGAGAATTTCGATCAATATTTTTTCGGAGATTTTATCGGTTACATCGAGATCGCTGTCCTTACCGGATGCGCACACCCAACGGAACGGCCCAAAACCGAAATCAAAACACAATGGACCCATAATATCCTGAACGTACGACGGATAGCGAAAACCTGCACCGTCTGCCGTCATAACGTCAGCTCCTGCACGAGACGCCTCTAGTAAGAACGCATTTCCATAATCAAAAAAGTACATTCCCCTCTTCGAATGATTGTTAATCGCGATGGCATGGCGTCGCAAGGATTGTTGGACTTTCGATTTGAACTTTTCGGGCTCATTCACCATCATCACGTTTGCTTCGTCTATGCTCAGATCGGCTGGATAATAGCCTCCAGCCCAAGGGTTATGCAGTGAAGTCTGATCAGATCCAAGATCTACCTTAATACCTTTTTGATCAAAGGCTTCCCATACATCAACAATGTTTCCCTGGAATGCTATTGAGACAATTTCCTTCTTTTCCTTAGCTTTTTTTACCCGTGCTGTCAGAGCATCAATGTCTTTAATAACTTCATCGACCCATCCCTGCTCATGCCTCTTCTGAGTTGCTTTCTCGTTGACCTCAGCCGCTACAGAAATACATCCGGCAATGTTTGCCGCTTTCGGCTGCGCCCCACTCATTCCTCCCAATCCGGATGTGACAAATAATTTTCCTCTCAGACCTTCGCCAGCTTTGCTGATCCTTCGGCCCGCGTTCAATATTGTTATTGTTGTTCCGTGGACGATCCCCTGGGGGCCGATGTACATGTATGACCCCGCTGTCATCTGTCCGTACTGCGTTACTCCTAACGCGTTATACTTTTCCCAATGCTCCTGGCTCGAATAGTTTGGTATCATCATTCCGTTCGTGATCACCACCCGTGGTGCTTCTTCTGAAGAGGGAAATAAACCCATTGGATGACCCGAGTACATATGAAGAGTTTGTTCGTCTGTCATCGTTCCGAGGTACTGCATCGTAAGTAAATATTGTGCCCAATTCTGAAAGACGGCGCCATTGCCACCATATGTAATAAGTTCGTGGGGATGTTGAGCAACCGCAGGATCAAGATTGTTCTGGATCATAAGCATGATCGCAGCTGCGCAAATAGACCGACCAGGATAATCTGAAATTGGCCTTGCATGCATTGCATAAGTAGGTCTGAACCTATGCATGTATATCCTTCCGTAAGTGACAAGTTCGTTATAAAACTCTTTCACTAATATCGAATGATGCTTCGGATCAAAGTATCGCAAAGCGTTTCGGACGGCCAATTTTTTTTCAGTCGTTGTAAGACTATCCTTACGGTTAGGGGCGTGACTTACGGACTTGTCATAAGGGTTTTCCGCAGGTAATTCGTCCGGAATGCCCTGCAGTATCTGCTGGCGAAAATTGTCCGTATCCATATTGCTTGAGTTACTTTGGGAAGTCACTTGCTTTAAAGTGTTGCTTCGTGAATTGATATCCAATCTCAAATAGTTCTTTTGCCTTTCCGATATCAAACGTACTTACCTTTCCGGAAGCCTCGGGTTCAATTGTAAGATCACATAAACTTTTGCTCAGGGTCGAATTTCCATGGATGGCCATCATCAGGCTTCTTTCAACGACAGACCTGAAATTTTTTGCATCGAACTCGGCGCACAAAAAATTACAGTGGACGCCAATAAGGAAATCGCATTGCTGGCGAATGGCTTTAGCGGGCAAATTATCCATAATTCCTCCATCAACGAATAGCGCTCCGTTGAGCTGAACAGGGCTGAACACTGCGGGCACGCAACACGAGGCGAGCAATCTCGGAATAAGCTCACCGCTTGAAAAGTACTCGGTTTTGCCGTGGCTGATATTCGTGGCTGCGACTACCAGAGGAATCTTGAGGGATCCGAAATCATTGTGAGGTATATATTTCAATAAAACGGCTCTCAAACTGTCCAGGCTCAGTAAGCCGGTCCACCTCCAGGCTGGACGCACAGATCTATAGAATCGAGATGTTAAGATGTCGTTCAGGATCTCATCAGGAGAGTAACCTTGAGAATAGAAGGCGCCAATAAGAGCACCAACACTTGTTCCAGAGATGCAGTCGAATTTCACCCCCAATTCCTCAAGGGCTTTTAACACGCCAAGATGAGTAATGCCTCTCGCTCCGCCACCTGATAGAACAATTCCAACCTTCATATAGATATTACTTCATAGATACTAAAGGATGTCGCGCAGTGTAAACGTCTGATCCAGCCTTACTCCTTTCTCTGTTCTTTTCACCGTACAGCATTCATTAACCGGGTCATGCTCCAAAAACAACACGTACTGTTTGTCTGCTGCTTCCCCCAAAAACCGTTCTTTCTCTTCCAGCGTAATAAGTGGCCGTGTGTCGTAACCCATGATGTATGGCAAAGGAATGTGTCCAACAGAGGGAAGAAGGTCTGCCATGAAACATATTGTTTTCTCCTTATAATGGATCATGGGGATCATCATTTTGTCCGTGTGCCCCGAAGCTATGAAGATATCAAACTCGGAAAATGGAGAAGGTTTGTTTAAGTCGATGAGATTAAGATTCCCACTTTCTTTCATGGGAAGGATGTTATCGGGAATAAAACTTGCCTTTTCCCGTGCATTGGTAATAGTCGCCCATTTCCAATGATCAGCGTTTGACCAGTAATTCGCATTTTTAAAAGTAAGATCAAAATTATCGCCTGTTCGCAATACACCGCCCCCACAGTGATCGAAGTGAAGGTGTGTAAGAAACATATCGGTTACATCATTTCCTGAAAACCCCGAAACATTCAGCGCTTTTTCAATGTTTATGTCACCGCGTAAATAGTAGTGACGAAAGAACTTTTCATCTTGTTTGTCGCCTATGCCATTGTCGATCAGGATTCGTTTATTGTCGTGTTCGATCAATAGGCAACGCATTGCCCATTCGCAGAGGTTGTTTTCATCAGGGCGATTTGATTTTTCCCAGATCGATTTTGGAACCACTCCAAACATGGCACCGCCATCTAGCTTAAAGAATCCGGCATTTATAACGTGGAGATTCATATTTAACAAAGGTCGTATACAATCGCGACGAAACACTCACCTAACCCATCTAAAAATAAAAAACTACGACTCGCGTAGTTTTTCATGAATGCAATTTTATCACGAGTCGTGTTATTCTTTCACCACGCCCATAGCGGAAAATTTCTCGATGCGTTGCTGAACGCGTTCTTCGGGCGAAAATTTGAGAAGTTCCTGCGTTTGTCCAAGAATTGTTTTCTTTAATTCGGCCGCCATCCACTTGACATCAACGTGGGCGCCACCGAGGGGTTCTTTGATTACGCCGTCGATGAGCTTGTGCGCGAGCATATCCTTGGCCGTTAGCTTCAGCACTTCGGCAGCCTGCTCTTTGTAATCCCAGCTTCTCCAAAGAATTGACGAACAGGATTCCGGTGAGATTACAGAATACCAGGTATTTTCCAGCATCAACACCTTATCGCCGATCGCAATACCCAAGGCGCCGCCTGACGCACCCTCTCCGATTACTATACAAATCACTGGCACCTTTAGCAAAAACATGTCCCTGAGGTTCCTCGCAATCGCTTCGCCTTGTCCACGTTCCTCTGCTTCAAGGCCTGGAAATGCTCCAGGAGTATCGATAAAAGTTATGATTGGCTTGTTGAATTTCTCAGCGATTTTCATCAACCGTAATGCTTTCCTATACCCTTCCGGGTTAGCCATGCCAAAATTTCGCATCTGGCGTTGCTTTGTATTACGGCCTTTTTGTTGCCCGATTAGCATGAATGTATTGCCATCGACACTTCCGAATCCACCTATCATTGCTTTGTCGTCGCCAACGGTTCGGTCACCATGAATTTCAACAAAATCGGAAGTGATCTCGTAAATGTAGTCAAGCGTGTAGGGTCTGTCGGGATGCCTTGATAACTGTACGCGCTGCCAGCCGGTTAGATTCTCAAATGTTTCTTTTTTGAGGTCAAGGATTTTTCTTTCCAGCGCTTTGACAGCAGCTTGAACTTCCTTGTCGCTGTCGCTCGCCAATTGGTTCATGTCAACAAGTTTGGCTTCCAGTTCCGCGATGGGCTTTTCAAAATCCAATAGCATAGGGTCGATTTTGTCGGCACAAAGTTAGAAGGATTGTGAAATATCGGTAATTAATCCAAAATTTTCACGTTAGGGCCGGTTGAGTAACAGCAAACCCAACAAACGCCATGGCTGGGCATCATTCCGCCCAATTTACTTTGTTAATGTGCTAATTGGTTTTAATAGAATTTTTCTGAATTCAACTTCCGAGCCCTCAGCCTGAAGCGCCAGCTGACCGCGGTCTGCCGTTGCATTTGAACCGTGGTTTACAAGATCTCCGTTCACCCAAACCTTAACTTCATTACCCACGCATTCTATTGCCATCGTATTCCAGTCACCGACAGGCTTCTCTGATCCGTCGGTCAAATTAAGTATTCGCCTTTGTTTTCCTTCTGTAATTCCCCACTCGTTCTTTGGTCCTCTCCGCTTTTCCATATCCGGAACGGTAATGTCTTCAACAATGCACCAGAAATCACCTGCATTTTCGTGCATCATCTGAACTTCAATTGATTTTGGAAACATCTCGTATAGTGCACGCGGCGTTGACGCATGCACAAGCACTCCGCAATTGCCGGGTACTCCAGCAAATCTATACTCAACTTCAAGACGATAGTTTTTAAATACAGAGTCACTGATCAAATGGCCTGCCGGGGTGCCAAGACTAACAAGCAAACTGTCCCTAATTATAAAAGGCGACTGCAATGTTGAATCTTTGTCAAGATCCGGAACATCGACATGCCACCCACTAAGGTCGTGGCCGTTGAACAAGGTTCTTGGATTATCATCGGATGGGCTGGTGTTTTCCTTACCGGTCTGTGACCCACAAGCAACCAGCGTCAGGCAAAGGAATATTATGATAATTTGTTTCATGATACGTTTAGAGAAAACATTTTCTAAACTGCAAAATTTTTCTGTGGATCACCATTAATCTTTGGTATTTCTGGAAGATTAAAAAAGATTGATTTGCCCTTGTCCCGGGCGATTCGAACCATTTCATCCGCGCCCTTTGATTCTCCCCCGATACGAAGGACAGCATCACAAAAATCCAACAGCCTGATGGCCACTGGGTGAAACATGCTATTGAAAATTTCATCGCCTATAGCCTTGGACCCCGCTGTTTCGATCAACGGCAGTGCAAACCATTCTCCCAGGACTGGTAAATGACCAGTGTTGTGAATCCTCAGTGCTGTTTCGCTCATGGCTTTGACATTTGCGTGAATGAGATCAGGATTGTCATTGGTTCCCGATCTGTAAGGGCCAGCTATAAGAATAAGCATCGGTTTTTGCATAAACTTAATTTTAGTTAAGGTACTTTTTGTAAGACGGCCTGTAGCCCAGGAGATATGAAAATGGCGTAAGTATTATGAATAGTATTTTTTGGAGAAAATAAGGTGGCTTTGTAGCGCGATAAACTTTTGAATACTTATTAGCGATCAAGACAGTTTGTAGAAGGGTGGGCACACCGTTGGCATTTGTCTTATCGGCATTTGCCAGGCCAGAAATTGTTTCTAAAAGGTTCTCTGTAGTTAACGCCGGCTTGCATTTCCAATTGATTATCGTTTTTTCTCCGGAACCGTTCCACATCGAATGAACCGTATTAACGGGAACATGGAACCCCTGGTTCTTCTTATAGATGGTGACCTTTCCGTTCAATCGTAGGGTCAATTCCCCGGAAAGTACAAGGAAATCTTCGACCTGACATGGGTGATAGTGTGCTGGAGGTTCCTTTGAGAAGGGCCGAAAGGTACTTTCCATTTCCAGCAACTCGCCTTTGGTATCGATCGACGTGAGAAGGAACGAAATTGATTGACCTGTCTTTGGATTGTTGATCACCTTATTCTTGTACGCCATAGAAAATAGATATCATTCGGCATTCATTACCACAATCAATTTCACATCGAACAAAACCGTTAACATGCTGGAATGGACTTGTCAGCGTAGTTCCTCTCAAGTAAATTAATAGTTGCGTCGCAAAAATAAAAATGTCAATCCGTTTGGGTGCTCATGCGGCAGGGGAATTTTTCAAATATTTTTGCCACCGTCGACAGCCGGAATTGCATATTGACATTTTAGTGCTATTATTAGCCACCCAATTCCTAGCCCGAACATGCAACCGTTGTCGACAGGTAGTATTCAATCCATTTTCCTGGAACAGATCCGTCAAATTCTTCCCAAGAATCTTTCTTTCCCAGATGAGTTAGCCGAAATATTAAATGTGAGTCGCGACAGTGTCTATCGTCGCATACGTGGCGAAACCATCCTTTCACTTGAAGAGGTAAAAAAGCTTTGCACGCATTACAAAATCTCACTGGACGCGCTTCTCTCTCCGTCGAGCGAGATCATATCGTTCACTAAAAGGAGAATTGATTCGGAGAGCTTCACACTCGAGAAATGGCTGAACTCGATTCTTGGTGACCTTGAGCGCCTGGAGCCTTTCGAAGATAAGGAGGTCATCTATTCTGCGAAGGATATTCCTCCACCCTACTATTTCAAGTTTCCTGGACTTACTCAGTTTAAACTTTTTTTCTGGTTGAAATCTTACCAGCGACATCCAAAATTTGATGTGATGCGCTATGATCCTGGAATGGTTTCACAGCAGTTGACCGACGTTGGTAAAAAAATCTGGAATAAATATTCGGTAATACCCAGCTCCGAAATTTGGAGTGACGAGACCTTTAATGTGACCGTTAGACAAGTGCAATTCTATTACGAGAACGGTTTCATCAGTTTAACGGAAGCCAGATCACTGATAGACGAATACCTGACGCTGGTTCAGGAAATCCGGAATTGCGCTGCTCACGGCGCGAAGAGTGATCGTGGTGTGTTCAAGCTTTACTACAATGAGTTTCTTTTAACCGATACAACCTATCTTTTTAAGGTCGGAAATAAAAGGATCGCTTCGATTACCTATAATACGTTAAACATTCTTACAACGACACAGGAATCTTTCTGTAGAGAAACGGAAGATTTCTTAAATAACGTGATTAATAAATCTACGCTGATCAGTACCGTTGGGGAACGTGAACGAAACAAGTTCTTTAATCAGGTAGAGAAGCGCATCGTTGAACGACGAGACTCTCTTAAGCACTAAGCCTTTGTTTTCAATTTGAGAAATCCGTTGTCCTAAATTGGGATAACGTGACGGGTAGATGTCGCGCTGACCATGCGTATAATTTTAAAACTCTACGGTCCTTACAGCTGG
>DATHIE010000742.1:0-4832 GCA_035316905.1 Chryseolinea sp.
AACCGCACGGGCTCCGACTATCTTACTAAAAACCTGGAGCTGTTAGGTGCTTTGAATTATACGGACGATGAAGTCGCGTTCGCCAAGAAAATTCAGGAGAGCACCGGAAAACCCCAGGATGGCTTGCACACTAAAGTTGAACCGTTGGAAGCAACTGATCCGAATTATGGCGGGGGCTCAACCGATGCAGGTGATGTAAGTTGGGTAGTCCCAACGCTCAGACTAAGCGTTGCCACTGCACCTCTTAATACGCCCTGGCACTCGTGGGCGGTAGTAGCGTGTGGCGGAATGTCCATTGGTCATAAGGGTATGTTGCATGCGTCTAAAACACTGGCCATGACTATGGTTGATCTATTTGAAGATCCCAAAAAAGTAGAAGCTGTCAAAGCAGAGTTCACGAAGGGAAAGGGTGATCATATTTACAAAGGATTGTTGCCGGACGGGCCGCCACCATTGGGGCAGAAGTAGTCTCTTCAAACTAGCTGGTAAATTAAGGAGTGCTAGAGTTTAATAACCAGATGCACTTTTCAATTCTACGAACAGGCGTTTTCCTGACCCATCTTTGTTTATTTTATACAAATTCCAATGGTCGGAATCCACAGCTTCCAAACGAAACGACTGTGACGGATCTGATAACTCCTTTTTTATCCGACTTGGAAAAGCATTAGCCGCCCTCGCATCTTCCCATGTTCTTATCACTTTAAATATTGCTTCCTTTTGAGGACAGCTTTCAACATCTTTCTGATTCAGGATTAAACTATAGGTAGTACCAATACCTACCGAAATGGCTTGTATGTGCTCATACTCTTCTACTTTTGACTTAGCGTTGATAGGAAAATTGCCGCCCATACCTACCGGGAAATAATTCGAATAGGTTACATCTCTCAGGTCTTTACCCTGACTGGTGGTACTTCCCCATTCCCTTGTTTCAGCATCGTACAAATTTTTTCCCCCTCCAACATTCCAGATACTTTGGTAGTGCCACGACCCTTCCGACAAAGTAGCACCGGTAAACCGGATAGAAGGAATACCAAGCGTTGCTGCCCGTTCAAACATTTTCCTAAAGAACCGCTTGGTAGAATAATAGCCGTGTCCGTTATTGAAAAGGAACTCCTGGCCATCAAAATCATAATATCGTATTCCGTTGATGAAACAAACATCCGCATAATGCTCAGCAATTTTGTCTTGCAATTGCATATTGGGGATAATCCCATCGTACCCGTAATGCAAAGTTACCTGTAGTTTGTAAATCGTGTCTCCGTTTGCATGGGCGCCTGGAATCGTATTCCAGTATCCGCGCTTTATATTCAAAAGCCTGTAAGGTTTTGTGGCTGAAACACCGAGGTAATAGATAAGCTCTTTACCGATCTTTATCATGTTTAAGTTCGTAGAATGCCCTTCCCAACTGGCAATCTCCTCTAAGTGTGTGGGCTCATTAACAATTATGATTGTGTCTGTCGCACTGATGTTGTTCATCAGCAAACGTTTTTGCTGATAACATAAGCTATCGCTTGGAATAGGACTCGCATCTTTCGTTCCTGGCGCCAGGGAATTGGTAATTGCTGTTCTCCCGATGGTTATGCCATACTTTGCAGCCATGTCCGCAAACTCCTTATGCGAAACATTTCCTGCAGTCAACTTTAAAGTTTTCTTTTCAAAATTTCTTCCATCCGTATAGCCGTTGTTGCTGCGATCGGGACGTAAGAACCCCTGATCGTATAAACTGATCGTCTTAAACCCAAGTCTTTGGGTATAGGCAATTGTACTGTCGTATAATGCTCCCGCCGTAAGCACATCAGGAACATAAGCAGCCGGATCCTTGACCCATTTTCCATTAATAGTTGGATAAGGAAGTCCCTCGGCTTTCACAACTTTCTGAATAACGTCTATTAACGCAGTACTGTCAGGGCTGCCCCAAAAAGCAATTGATGAGCCAATATAATCTACGCCCGGCAAGGCCTGCACCTGCAAGTGATTGGGTGTGTTTGCAGCCATATTTGGAATGAGTGAGAACAATACCTCCCGTTCAAATGTCCGATCCCGCGATTGATAAGCGATGGAGATTCTTCCCTTCTTATCCACTGATGCCGCGTTGCCGTACATGATCCTGTACCAGGGCTCTTTGTGCGAATAAAACGCTACATCGCTAATGCCATTCCCTCCGAGAGTAAAAACCTGTCCTTCGAACAAACTGTCTGGTAGAGGATACCGCTTAGCATCAGGTGTGTGAATAATGTATTGAAAAGGCGCAGCATCGCCGATTGTTTCAGCTGTACCGCCCAGGGTATTATCGTTTAATGCAAGCATCCCAATGGCATAGTTAACTGCTTCACTGGTATCACGGCTCACTCCAATTATTTCTCCCAATAGATTAGTGATATTGGTATGAATACTTCCCCATTGAATTGCATCGATCCCATTTCGCGGGGAAAGGGATTGAAGTGTTAGTCTAAAATACTTCGCTGTAGGTATTACCGATATCCTGGCAACTGATCCGTTGGGATATTGAAGTGCTATTGTTTTTTTCTCTTTTATATAAGTTGCTTTCACTGGATAGTAGTACCGTGTCTTTTTACTATCGTAAAGACTCATTAATGGGGAAGGTTTCTCGGCAGGACTGAATTCACGATTTGGCTGCGCTGCCACATTCTTCATACTGGTAATCCAACCCTTCTTGTTTATGTTAATGCTGAAATAATCGGTACTGAAACGGTATTGAGCCAAGGATGGAGTAGCCGACATGGCCGTTACAAAAAACACGATACCTTTAATTGAAAAACCTCTTCCCATTTTGCGACTGGCTGGATTTTTAGAACCGATTGAAAATAGAATATTTTTGAATTTACTGGTTTTAGGCGACGACCAACAGGGTCCACTTACAATAATGGCAAGAATGTTTTTTATTTATTATTCAGTCAAAGTGACTCAACATCATTAAAAATATCCCAAACAGTTTCCCATCTGCCATCGGGTTGCTTTTTGCTTAGAATAATCCATTTATAAGTACCTTTTGCGTCAAGGGAATCTCTACTCTCAAAACCAGAACCTCTAATCACAGCCCAATCATTAAAATAGATTACTTCATTCACTGTCTCAGTCATTTCGAATTTAGTTGTGTCATTTCTGGTTTCAAACATTTTTTCATAGCGGTCCTTGATGGTTTTCCGTCCGTGATAAGATGGTTGGTCTGGGACCATAAAAACTGCATCATCAGAGTAAGTGTTCGCACATTCTTCTGCGTTACCTTTTATCCATGCCTCGACAAACTCATTCGTCACCAACTGTATTTTTTCCAGTTCGGGTCCGCTTGTTAATATCTTGTTATCGGTCTTTTCATTTGAATCATTGTACTTAAAGCCTGACAGAAAACCGATAGTCAGAGAAACAATTATTAACAGGACGGTTATCAAAGTCTGTTTGTTCTTGGTTTTGTTTTCATTCATGGCATAATTTTTTAACTAGTTCTCGATTTTCAAACTCTTAGAGTTCATTTTCTTTCGCCTTGTCCCGGCCCTAAATCTTTGTCAGTAGAGTGTTGCGCGTCAGGTGGCTTTTAAGGCTCATAAAGTGAAGTACAACGGCCGCGCTCTCCTAAATCAGTTTCTATTTTAATTTAGGCTCAATTCATGAACGCCTCTTTTAGCATTCATTCCTATTCGTTTAAATTTTACTTCCTTCTTTTCAAATCTATAAACGACTATCGCAGCAACCTTTTCGTATGGGTTTTCCCATTTCAATTCTTTATCAATGTATTGTTTAAGATTAAGGTTTTTTGTTTTGATATTTGTATCGTTTTTTAGACTCATCAAACAAGAATTTCCATCTAGGTCTACTATTATTTGAAGTGACAATGTCCCTCGGATTTTCTCTCTTGTTTTGCTGTCAAGCGAATTCACTATAACGTCTATTAGATGTGAATCCTGGATTCTAGCTGTTATTGTATCGCTTTCCAAAGCAAAACTATCCGTAATACACCCATCAAACTTCTCTGGAAATATATTTTGAGCATATCCTATTATTGTCCAACATAAACAGATTTGTAACAATAATATCCTAATTATTTTCATGATGTTTTTTCTAATTGGCGCTAACGCCTTGCTATAAGGCGTTTGCCTTACTAAAATATAAATAAACATTAAAAGGCAAATGCATTATAGCTTTTGTTGTAAGCCGTTTTACTTACGCAAATCCATTTACCACCAATTCATAAACCTCCTTCGTTGTCAGGTTTATTTTGAAATTGAAGAAGCATGGGCCTCCATCAGACACCATAATAATTCCGCTTCTCCATGAGTCGCCTTCAATGTCACAAAAACAATTGACCCACACCTCCTTTTCTCCTTTTGAATTTACTACGGCAACTAATTGTTTTTTATGGCCCTTTGTCTCCAAATCAATTTTATAGTCCTCATGTCCCGAAGAAAGCGAATTGTTGTAGTCTATCACTGTGGCCACGAGTAAGTCCTCGATTTGTTCAATATCACTGTGCGACAGCGTTGTCGGTCTACATGTTAGACTGTCAAATGGGTAGTTGAAGTCCCAAGGAATAACAGCAGTAAGGGTTGAGTCATAATTCGTATGAGCCCGCTCGTCACCAGCTTCGTTCTTGGTCTGGCAAGCTGTCAAGGTTACAATCACATAGCATATTAAAATGAAATTTTTTGTCATAGGTCGAATACTCCAGTAAAATTGCTTACAACAATAAAGTGTTTTATGCGAAATCCAGGCAAAAAAATAGGCGTTATCAATGAGATTGCCTAAGGAAAAGTCTAATTTGATTTATGGTGATCTTTCAAGATTTCGTATAAAATATAGTTGAACGATGCCGTCTT
>DATHIE010000743.1:0-13824 GCA_035316905.1 Chryseolinea sp.
AAACGCGACTACAGAGAACTATCGAACAGCAACGAGCCCGAAAAATAGCAATGCTAATGAGAGAAGCTTCGAGGTATGGATATGATCTTCAACCCGTAACGATATGATTATCAAACACAACTGACCAACGTCATTGTAAGCTGTGAACACCTGAGCGACCAACGATTTGCAATTTTCCTTAGAACTGCGAAATGACAAAGCATCCGCGTGGCGAAGGATCTCCTGCCGCATAGCTGTGCTGAATATTAATCAACACTAGCCCCTACAGAATGAGATCCTTCGCTGCGCAACTGCCGGAACTTTTCACGCTCCCTAGCATTATTCTCTCTTCACGTCCTTCATCACACTTTCTCAACTTACAATGACGTACCTCCTTCATAACTGATTGTTGCATCAATCAATTGCCACCCCGACGCGTCGGGGCGGCAATTGATGAATTCCGCTCAATTCTGTACTTTGTCAGTCAAACACCCTGTAATGAAAAGGAGGCAGTTTCTCAAGGCTAGCTCTGCCTCATGGCTGGCCATCACGACGTTTGATCTTATCTCGTGCCAAAACAAATCGTCCATCACACCGGAAAAGGCGCAACCTTTCGCGCTCGAAGAAGTTACCATTGATGAACTCCAGCAGAAGATGCAAAGTGGCGAACTTTCGTCGCGTTCGATAACGGAGATGTACCTAAAACGAATTGAAACGATAGACAAGAATGGAGTTGCCTTGAACTCGGTTATTGAACTTAATCCCGATGCGATCACAATTGCCGAAGCGATGGACAAGGAGCGTAAGGAGGGAAAAGTGAGAAGCGCAATGCACGGTATTCCAGTTTTGATAAAAGACAACATCGATACAGGTGATAAAATGATGACGACAGCAGGCGCCCTTGCGTTGGAAGGGAATCGTGCAAGCAAGGACGCTTTTATCATTAGTCAACTTCGTAGTGCGGGAGCTGTTGTGATTGGGAAAACAAACTTAAGCGAGTGGGCTAACTTCCGGGCTGATCGCTCAAGCAGCGGATGGAGCAGTCGTGGCGGTCAAACTAAAAACCCATACGTTCTGGACAGAAATCCATGCGGTTCTAGTTCCGGATCTGGCGCAGCAGTGGCAGCAAACCTAAGCACAGTCGCTATCGGTACGGAAACCAATGGATCCATTGCTTGCCCGTCGTCAATTAACGGGATCGTTGGAATAAAACCAACCGTCGGCCTATTGAGCAGGTCTGGTATAATACCAATCTCAAAAACCCAGGACACTGCTGGTCCGATGGCAAGGACGGTCAAGGACGCTGCTATAATGCTAGGAGCTCTGACAGGAGTGGATGATGAAGACTCAATAACACAGCAGTCGAAAGGAAAAACTCACTCAGACTATACTTCCTTTCTTGACCCGAATGGCTTAAAAGGAAAGCGAATTGGAGTTGAGAAATCCATGCTCAAAAAGCACGAAGGTATTGACAAACTCTTGCAGGAAGCATTGGAAACGATGAAGGCTAATGGGGCCACCATCGTGGAAGTAGATTTATTAGGAAAACTGGACGGCGTTTCTCCTTCGAGTTTCACCGTATTGCAATACGAATTTAAGGATGGTGTAAACCGCTACCTGGCTAAAGCGAATGCGCCTGTAAAGTCGCTGACTCAAGTGATCGAGTTCAACCGCACCAATGAGTCTACAGCAATGCCTTTTTTCAAACAAGACATCCTTGAAAGTTCTGATGCAAAGCCGGGATTGGACAACAAAGAATACAAGGATGCCCTCCATAAGATACTGACCATTACGCGAGGGGCATTAGACAGTACAATAAAGGACCACCAATTAAATGCTATCTGCGGGCCTACGACAGGTCCGTCATGGTGTACGGATCTTATAAATGGAGATTTCTTTACGGGTTACGGTGTCTATTCATCGGCGTCTATCGCCGGGTATCCTCACATTACCATGCCCATGGGTTTGGTGTTCGATCTTCCAATTGGAATTTCTTTTTTGGGACAACCGTATCAAGAGCCTGAACTGCTGAGCATCAGTTACGCCTACGAACAGGCTTCAAAGAAAAGAACAGCTCCCAAGTTTATAGCCTCTTCAAGATAACATCACGCCAGGGGCCCGGAGTTGTATGAATTATATCCACATTTTTCTACTTTTAGTTTTGTAAGCATTCAACGATACCGATACTATGAGACACTTTGCATTGCTAATCACCTTTACGCTACCTGTCATTCTTTTTGCTCAACAAGGTCTGTTAAAAGAAAGTCTTAAGGTCAAAAGTTCAACACTAGGCAAAGACGTAGAATACAGCATCTATTTACCGGCGGACTACGATAAATCGAATCGCCGCTACCCAGTGCTCTATCTTCTTCACGGTTATACCGACGACGAGACTGGATGGACACAATTCGGCGAGGCACAAGTGATAGGCGACCGATCAATTCAGAACGGCGACGCGGCGCCCATGATCATTGTTATGCCTGATGGTGGAGTAAGTTGGTACTTAAATAGCTACGACGGCAAAACCAAGTACGAAGATTTCTTCGTGAAGGAGTTTATCCCACACATCGATGCTACGTACAGAACACGGACGACGAAACAGTATCGCGCTATCGCCGGGTTATCCATGGGCGGATATGGGACACTACTAATGGCCACCAAACATCCGGATTTGTTTGCTGCAGCGGCACCGTTAAGCGCCGGTGTATTCACGGATGAAGAGATTATGAATGCAGAGGAAAGAACCTGGAATGTAGTGCTCGGCGATTTGTATGGCAAGAAAGACCTGACAGGCAAAGACAGACTTACCGAACACTACTCTAAAAACTCTATCCTTAAGATCATTGAAACCGACAATGCTGATGAACTGAAGAAAGTACGTTACTACATCGACTGCGGTGATAAAGACTTTCTGATCAAGGGTAATATGGCGCTTCATAGCGCGATGATTGATAAGAAAATACCACATGAATTCCGCGTTCGCGAAGGCGCACACAACTGGACATATTGGCGCACTGCCCTTCCAGAAGTTCTTAAATTTGTAAGTGAAAGTTTCCACCAAAAGTAAGGGTCAATCATCATATGCCTCGTGGCGAATAAAATTCAATTAATGGGAGCTGGGTCCTTACGTTCAACGATTAGAAAGACCAGGATAGTTACATACTTCCATTTAATTGTTGCCATATTACTTTCAATCATTTATTTAAGTGGACTGATCCCACCTACGAAGGGATTCAACCTTTGGATCACCAGTTTTGTAATTCCAATTGCATTGGTGATAAATCACATATTGTTGATCGGATCGCTGATCCTTAGAAAAAAATACACGCTTTTTTATTTGGGTTCACTTATCATCGGAATTCCCTACCTCACAAGCACTATTGGCATCAAACATCTCCTTCCGAAGAGAGACGTGGACGGAGAGGCATTAAGTGTTGTTAACTATAACATCGGTATCTATACGATGCATCCTTATCATTACAAAAATCGTGATAGTGCAAGATTAGCTCTAAGGAACTGGATCCTAAACTCAGAAGGTGATATTAAATGTATTCAGGAATTTGCAAACGTACCCTGGTCGAAAGAATTTAACCTGATCGACCGACTTGAAAAAAACGACTCACATTATTACTTTTCAACGGATGACCGGGGCAGTATAAGAGATCATTACACAAACGGAACCCTTATTATTTCGAAATATCCAATCATTGAATCCGGCGATGTTCTTTCAAGCAGGAATGGCTTTAACAGGATAGCCTATGCAGACATCAAGATCAACGAAGACACGATAAGGATCGTAAACGTTCATCTTGAATCCATGGGGTTAGGTGAAAATAATCCAAGACACACGAGGGATCTTAGTACTATGAAAAACCAGTTATACACCATTTTAAGAAAACTCAGGATAGGTGTTTTCGAAAGAAGCAGACAAATGCGGCAATTATCTGATTTCATTGCTCGGTCGCCACATCCGGTGATCTGCGCTGGAGACTTCAATGACCTGCCCTACTCATATAATTACCGACATTTGAAGGAACGAATGAAAAATTCGTTTGAAGAATCCGGGAGAGGTTTTGGATTCACCTACAGCGGAGGAACACTGAAAATGTTAAGGATAGACAATCAATTTTACTCATCCGGTCTACGCTCCACAGGATTTGAGACCCTTGACAGCATAAAATTGAGCGATCATTTTCCCCTTCGTGGCGAATACTTAATTCCGAAGGCAAACTGACGAAACTAAATCTATGCGAAAGGCACTCGGCGATAAAGAAGGTGAAAGGAAAAGTTTTCATGCCACTTTCGTTCGCTTTGGTTCAAAACGAGGATACCTGGGATACAAAGAAGAAACTATTCTTCTAAAGAACATTATCGACCTCGTAACAAACAAGGTGATTGCCGATCACGTTTGGTTTAATTTCACCAAAAGCTTTCAGCGTCTCAAATTGACTGAAGGCGTGCAAATCGGATTTGACGCCCGTGTTAAAGAGTATCGCAAAGGTTATGTGAATAAGCGATATGGAATCGATAACAGGAAGAAAGACTTCCGGCTCAGCCATCCCACCAACGTGTCAATATCCACAGTACCGACGGAAACGACAACTGAAAGAACGCCAAAGACAAATTCGCGTGATGACTAAGATCTCCTTTATTAGGCGACCTTGCGTTGTTATCTTTATGTTCGCTATGAATTACGACCGATGATCAGCAGGATCCATAATGTATTAAGCCGACCAATAGCTTATTTACAGACAAAAATTTCTCCTCGTCAGTTTTTTGTATTGTCCAGTATTCTGGTAGGTCTTTCGTCGGGACTGGCTGCGATCGTTCTGAAGTATTTTGTACATAGAATTGAAACATTTGTAACCTATTCTTCAACGCACTTTGAAGAATTTTTGGTTTTCGGGTTATTCCCGCTAGTTGGGATCCTCCTCACTGTTATTTACATCCGCTATGTGTTGAAGAGTGATTTCAAAAAAGGTACTTCAGAGGTTGTCTATGCTATAGTAAAAAAGTCCAGCCAACTTCCAGCCAGCCAGATGTATTCTCACATGATTACAAGTGCCCTTACCGTTGGATTCGGCGGTTCTACCGGATTGGAGTCTCCTTTGGTAAGCACAGGTTCCGCTATTGGTTCAAACTACGCACAAGCCTATAAGCTGTCATACAAAGACCGGACGATCTTATTGGCATGCGGAGCCTCTGCTGGTATTGCCGCGGCCTTTAACGCGCCTATTGCGGGCGTTCTTTTCGCTGTTGAAGTTTTACTGACAGATGTCAGCGCAGCCGCATTTATTCCCCTTATTATTTCCGCTGCGTGTGGAGCGCTGTTGTCGAAGATCCTCTTGGAGGAAGGTGTAATTCTCACTTTCAGTTTGCAACAGCCCTTCGACTATCACAATGTTCCTTATTACATCGTGTTAGGAATCCTTGCCGGGTTCATTTCGCTATACTATGCAAGGATGTTCACGTGGGCCGACAAACAAATAAGGCGGTTAAAAAACACGTGGACCCGGGTTTTAGTGGGAGGTAGTTTACTATTTATACTCCTGATATTTTTTCCGCCGTTATTCGGCGAAGGATATGAATCCATTAAGGTGCTCGCCTCCGTTAAGCCGGAAGAACTTGTCACAGCAAGCTTGTTGCAGAATTTCATTAACAACGATTTTGAGCTTATCCTGTTTCTGAGCGCTCTGATGTTTTTGAAGACCTTTGCTGCGGCATTCACTATTGGCAGCGGTGGAAACGGAGGAAACTTTGCTCCATCACTTTTTGTCGGCGCATATATGGGCTTCATTTTCGCAAGGGTCGTCAACCTTCTCGGATTTTCACAGATTCCGGAAACCAACTTTGCGCTCGTCGGAATGGCGGGCATTTTGAGTGGTGTCTTCTACGCACCGCTGACAGCTATATTTCTAATCGCTGAGATTACAGGGGGTTACGGACTGATGATACCCTTAATGATCGTTGCAGCCCTTAGCATGGTTGTAACTCATTATGTCGAACCGTTATCTATGGAAGGCAAGAAACTTGCAGGCATGCTTAACCTTACCGTTGAGAACCGGGACAAGTTCCTACTCAGCAAGCTGGATCTGTCGACATTGATCGAAACAAATTTTTCCATTATAAAACCCAATGAACCTCTCAGCGTGCTCATCAATGTTATCTCATCGAGTAGCAGAAATACTTTTCCAGTGGTTGATGATAACGAAGAGCTGGTCGGGGTCGTGCACATGGACAATATCCGCAACATCATCTTCAATCCGGAGAAACACGAAGGGACCGTAGTGAGAGAGTTAATGACCAAACCCGCCGCCGTCATCAAGTTGGATGAAAACCTTCATGCGGTGTTAAAGAAATTCGATGATACCAATCAATGGAATCTTCCTGTTGTTGAGGGTAATAGATACGTTGGCTTTGTTTCCAAGTCGAGTGTACTTACGAAGTACAGGTCCGAGTTGTTGAAGTCTATATAAAAACTGACTAGTCCGGTTTGTACAACAGCTGGCCGTTGGCAAAATCGTACAACGTCAATCTCCTGAGATCGAAGTACGATGTCCAGAACGAGCGCAGCGCATCGAGGTAGCCGCGCCTGGCCTTGTCTTTCTCGGTCAACGCGATGTTGAGGTTGGTAATGTCGATCTTGCCGATGAGATAACGGTTCTGCGAAACCATATATCGTTCCTGCGCCACCTCATCCGATTTTTTTGTGATTCGTATCTGACTGAGCAACACATCGAATTGCGTAACCTGGGTTATGATCTCCTGTTCGAAGTTCACTTCGTCCTGCTCGATGACATAGTTGTTCAGCTTTTGATTGGCAAATGCAGTTTTCATTCGCGCCTTGTTCCTGCCCCAATCGAGAACCGGGAAATTGAATGAGACGTTAACGCGCTGTTGTCGAAGAGGATCGTCATATGATCCATCGAGCGTTGGCGCCTGGTTATTTAATCCGAACGATGCGGAGAGGTTTGCCTGGAAGCGCTGGCCGCGCGCGGCCGCCACTTCGCGTTCCGCTTCGATCTTTCGTCGTTCGAAAGCAATAAAATCAGCGCGGTTCTCCCTGGCCCGTCGAAGAGCTTCATTCAATTCGATGGTCATCTGTGGGATTTGTTCAGGCAAAATGAGCGAGAACTCTTCCGCATCTCTCAGACCGAGAAAGGACCGCAGATCGAGCTTGTTATTCTGAAGGCTGATCTTTGCTGACGTCACATCCTGTTGCGACTGGAGCAGTTGCAACTCGGCCTGTAGCAGCTTGTCCTTTGGAGTTGTTCCGATGTTGTATCGGCCCGCCTCTATCTTATAGATCGTATCGTTGTTGGCAAGGTTGAACTGCGCAATCTCGAGGTTGATCTGGGCATCCAGCACGGAAAAAAATTTATCTGTTACTTCGCGTGAGATAAATTCCATTTCTTCCACATAGTCGCGGCGGGATTCCTCATAACGCAACGGCTCCGTCTTCTTGTCCCACCTCAACTGGTTGAATGCAAGCAGCGGCTGATCGAGCCTGACGTTCAGGACCGTAGAATTCCAGCTCTCGATATTGTAAAGAAAATCGTTGTAGCGGTTTAGGTTGGAGTTCACAGAAAGGAATCCACCAGTAAAAAAAATTGGTTGCAATAACCCGAGATTGACAGCGCCAGTAGTTTGTTCGCGTTGCTGGAAAGCGATCGTTCCGTCGTCGAGTCGGTTTTGGACATAGTCCTGGTTGTAGTCCGGGAGGTTTCCACTCAGTCGCAATTGTGGGTTATAATTAGACCGGAAAGACCTGTATTGCCAATAGCGGTTTTCTTTCCGCGTCTCTGCCTGCCTGGAAAAAGGTGACTGTTCGCGGCCCATCTGCAACACGTCTTCAAGGGTGTAACGTGTCTGGCCGGAAACAGTGGCAACGAGACACAATACGGCGACAAAAAAAACGGGAAAGCTTTTATTCATAACGAAGGGATGTAATTGGATCCTGGCTTGCGGCTCTTCGCGCGGGAGCAATTCCGAAGATCAGCCCTACCGTTGCAGCCACACCAAATGATAAAATGATAGAGGTAAAGGTGATGATCGTTGGAATACCGGCAAACTCTGATACTACGTATGCCATAGCGACTCCCAGCACCACACCTATTATTCCGCCGGAAACGCTTATCATGATCGCCTCAAACAAAAACTGTTGGACTACATCGCTCTTTTTTGCACCGATTGAAAGCCTCAACCCGATTTCCTTTATACGCTCCAGTACCGACGCCAGCATTATATTCATAATTCCAATTCCGCCCACGAGTAAAGAGATACCCGCAATGGCCCCAAGTACATAGTTGAAGATGTCGTTCGTCCGCTGTTGTTGTTTCAAAAGTAGCTCTGGGATCTCGATCTCGTAATCCACAACGCCGTAATGTTTCCGTTCAAGCAGCCTTGAGATAATCTCAGCGGTTGATGACAACTTATCAGTAGCGCCAACCTGAATAACCAAACGGTCCAGCTGGTGGTAGTTCTTTTTATCCTCTTCATTTTCAGTACCCGTACTATTCTGGCTCCTGAAAACCATTCCCTGGCTTTGCATCGACTGCAATCGAAGCTGCTCCGCCGTAATCCGGTCCCTATTCTTGTACCGAATGAGCACAGATTGCAAGGGAAGGTAGATGTCCATATTAAAGTCCCGTATACCAAGCTTGCTTATGCTGGCCGAGGAAACTAGGCGCTCGTTGAGAAGACCGATGATAGTAAGCCAGTGTTGACCGACTTTTATACTTTTACCTATGGGATTTTCTGTAGGGAAAAACTTGGCCTTAATTGAATATCCGATGATACATACCGGAGAGCCTAGCCGCTCGTGCTCTTCATTGAAACTTTGACCCTCGATCAGGTCAAAGTTGTAAATTTCAAAATAAGGCGGATGCACACCCACGAGTTTGGCCGATCTACGAAAGCCATTCCGAATGACATGCGTGTCAATAATTATCTCCGGGCTGATCATCGTTATGCCGGGAATGGCTGATTCGATATTTTTCACATCTCGTATGGTGAGACCAGGAGAAAACTTCTTTTTTTCACGCTGTCCCACCTGTTCTTCAATCTTTTCCTCCTGCTGTTCTACGATGGGTTTGATTACAATATTATTAACCCCAACAAGCTTTATCTGTTCAAGTATTTCCTGTTGCGCTCCATTCCCGATTGCAAGCATGGCAATGACGGCTGCCACGCCGAAGATTATGCCTAGCGCCGTAAGCAGGGATCGTACCTTGTTAGCCACGACTGCATTAATGGCGATATAAAGGTTTGCTAATAACCGCTGAGATATCATGATGCTTATCAGTTAGCGGGTGCGATGCCAGGAACCACCGCGGCTGATGCTTCTTTCTTAGGAGCCTCTTCCTCGGGCTGGGCCTTCTTGCGCTTGCCATCCATCTCCTTAAGAAGTGTAATCTCTTCGTCTTCCATGCCCGGTGGAATCGAAAGGTGAATGCGCGCGTTATCCGCAAGCCCGCCAAGTATAACAACATCATTGGCGTTAGTGTCGCCGACTATTACTTCCTGCTTGACGGTCTTTACACCTTCTTTCTTAAAAACATAAGTGATAGTATCGGCTTCGTTATGAAGGCATTCCAACGGGATGAATAGAGCATTGTCAATTGTCTTTGCAATGATCTTGTTGCTGGTGGTCATTGATGGCCTTAACGTCGGATCCGTCCCGTTTATTTCCACGGCCACTTCGAACACTTTCGCATCGGAGTTCGGTCGCTGTTCACCGACGTTGGCAACACGGATAACAATGCCGGCAAGTTTTTTATCGGGATAGGCATCCAGCCCAATCTCTACGTTCTGACCCGGCAAAACCCTCCTTACATCTACCTCGTTTACGTATGTCTTCGACATCATCTTAGTCAGATCAGGTAAGGTTGCTACCGTCGGTTCCCACATTCGTATTTGTGAACCAGCCTTTATGGCTTTGCCATCCCATCCCTTCGTGTAAATAACCATGCCGGGCTCAGGTGCCGTGATTGTGAATGCCTGAAGTACCTGTGTCATTCTTGTGCTTTCGCTCTGAACCTTCCGGAGTTCAGCTGCCGCCTCCTTCATCTTTTCGGCGTTCTGCCGCTTTTTGATCTGATAATTTTCTTTTGCCTGTTCATATTCACGAGCAGCGCGCTCCATGATCATTTCATTCTGTTTGATCGTGGCAGGCGGTTCAAACTTCGATTGTTCGAATATGATCCTCTTCTCTTCTACAGCGTACTTCAAGTTGATGAGTTGGTCGCGGGCTTCGCGAAGCAACAATGTGGTATCTAGCTGAGTCTGAACGAACTCGGCGTTCTCCTTTTCAAGCTCAATCTGCCTGGAATTGTATTTGTTTTGGAATTCGGAAGGATCAAGGCTGGCTACCCAATCGCCTTTCTTTACAACTGTGCCCTCATCGACTATCCGTTCAATAGCTACCTGCCAGATGTCAAAATCACGAAGTTGTGCCGGACCGAGTATCTTGACAGAATTCTTTGCCTCCAGTTCACCTGTTGTTTCGATCTCGACTTTAAACGGTCCCCGCTTCACTTCCGTAATGATATCGGTAACATCCCCAGATGTATTCCGTCCGAAAATGAAAAAACCGATCAACAGTACCACAATGATACCACCCCCAATAAGTAATTTTCTTTTCATTTAGGTATCGTTTAGACTTTGAAGATTAAAAATTCTGCTATCATCTTGTTGTAGCATTCAGTCAGATCTACAACCTCATCTCAAAGCGCTCCGTCAGATATGTACTTAAAACTAAATAAATAGTTACAATTCAGTGGTATAATGATTGAATTTTGTGACCAACGGCACAAAACACAACGTGCCGGCATACATATTAATTGTAAATGCCGGCACGTTAATTTTATTTCGTCTTATTGATTAGCTCCCTTTTTCACATTGATCTTACTCATAGCTGCGTTCTGATCAACCTTACCTGCATTGAAGTCTTTCAAAACCGATCCCTTTACCGACAATTCAAGGGTTGATGGAATATTGCATCCCTTACATCTGGTGACAGTCACTTGTATCACTAACGACTCCTCGTCCTTCAAACTTTTTATTGTCCGTCCGTATTCGAGCATATTTTCCTTCAGTTCTTTTTCAAACTTCGGATACATCTCCTTTACCTTTTTATCCTTTGTTTCCTGATCGACATCATCAAGGCCCAATGTTGGCATTACATAGCGGTTGCTGAATTCGCCGCGTTCAATCCCGCTATAAACCTGCATATAATAGATTGCTCCAAAGTCCTTAAGCCGTTCGAAGTAGATCTGGTCTCCTATGAAAAAAGTCTTTGAAAGATCCTGAGTGTATAACCGTCCAATAATGCTGGAAAACAATTCGAGGTCTGGCTCAACGTCATTAACGGTTTCCGTATTGACAACCTTGATCTTCGCCAACGCCTGCTCACGTGTGATCTTCCCCTGACGAAATTGTGTTATATCAGATTTAACGGCTTCGATGGAAAGGTGCGTACGCTGGGGTGCATCAAAGTAACGGCCTACCCACATTCGGGGTTGATTCCCCTGATTTGAAATAACCACCCTTTCTCCCGGCTGAAGCTGTGCGATCATGTCTGCATAATCGACGATAAATGTTTTTGAAGCGTCAATCACGCGCTGGTTATAGACATCTCGAATACTGTCCAAGTTTATTTGCTTTCGGTCAGTGCGAGTTTTTAACTTATACTCCTTTTCATTCGTGATTTTCACTTGATCGTTTCTGTCATCACTGTTATCATAGTTGAATTGTTGCACCTGAACACCCGGAGTATTGGGCGTATTGCCCCAGATAAGAACGTCACCACTCATGCCTGGCGCTGCTAAAAACGAAATTGGCGTTGTGAAGTCAGCCGGCAAGTTAAATGTTACACCATATCCAGGTTGATAATTACCCTTGATCTCTAGCGGAAAGAATGTACGCTGATTGCTGACTTGTTGCTTGATCAACGTGCTTAGTACGTTTTCGGCGACGGCGATGTCACGAGTCATCCGCTCCTCATCCAACTTCTGTGCAAAAGAAATCTGAACCCCAAGCATCATTGCAATCATCACACCTGTTAAGATTTTAGTCTTCATTTTCATAGTTACTCTCATAATATTTTTTCACTTAATACTTTGTGCCAAGGGAATTTTTGGATCCCACCGTTGTAATAATACTGGTGAGAATCTGTTCGGTTTCCTGTTTAAATGTGTCGGTGTTCTTCTGCAGACTGCTTAGTTGTGTTTGTACCACCTGCAGATCGTCATTGCGTTGTTGTTGAAGATATTTTGCAAAGTCAACCAGCAGACTCTCTATGTATTGTTTTTGTTCGGAGGAAGAAAGCTGAAAATAACTTTTAACAACCTGCACATTCTCCGCCTGCATGCTAGCAACAAATTCCCTGATCTGTTGCTGCGACGCTGCTGACGATTCTTTTACCAGGTTGTCAATTTTCGCCGAGTTCGACGCGAGGTTGTTGACAATAGAAGCATCCAGCTTCCTCTGCGTGTCCGCCCATGTTTCCTGCATGGCAACATTGTTTTGCTGCAGCGAGGCATTGATCATTTGCTGAACTTCATCCGAAGAAAGCGATTCAACGGGGGTAACAGCGACATTTTCTATTGGCGATGACGGTTTTCCAAAACTGATCCTGAGTTCACTGTCGGTGTATCCAATTTGCATCCCCGAAAATTTTCCCACGAGCATCACGACCAACAAAGACGCGGCAATACTTACAATAGTTTTAAGGTAAGGAGCATTCCATATAAAAGGAGGCCTCGAATCGCCCACGAAAATCGGTGGCGCAATCACTTCCTTGTCTTTAACGTGACCAAGCGCATGACGCAGTTGCTTCAGCTTTTCCAGCTCAAGACGCGCTTCAGCATTTTCGAGAAGGTATTGTTCCACCATCTCCTTTTCTTTGCCTTCAAGCTCACCATAGAGATAAGCCATCAGATCCTGTTCGCTTGCTTTATATCCCATATCCAATTGTCTCCTTATTTATGTTCTTGCGTTCTAAAATCTTTTTCAATCCATCAAGTCCGTAATACATTCTGGACTTCACTGTGTTTTCAGAAATGTTTAACACCTCGGCTATTTCTCTGAACTTAAGACCTTCATACTCTTTCATAATAACCACTTCGCGTTGTTCTTCATTTATTTCTAACAAAGCTTCCTGCAGCACGTCAGCCAACTCACGTTGTTGCAGCTGGCGCTCGGGGTTGTCGGTACGATTCCCTGAAGACTCCCATTGCGGAGAATCTTCGGCATCACGATTCCAAACCAGGTCAAATGGAAGTGAGCGGTTGCCTTTCTTCTTGCGTGCTTCTTCGCGGCAATAATTTACTGCGATCTTATATAGCCAGGACTTGAACCGCGCGTTATCCTGAAGTGCGGGAAGATTCTTGCACATGGATATGAACGTCTTTTGTGACACCTCCATAGCAAGGTCGTGATCAAGGAAAAATTTATAGCTGAAGTTGTAGATACGTTTATACCACAACTGCACAACTTTTCCCTGCGCACCCTGGTCGCCCTCCTTGGCACGGGCTATCAGGTTATCAGAATGCATCGTCGCGATGTCCAGTAGAGTTTCGGTCACAGATCAATCCTTTATATGATTTAGGGCTTCTTGCTATAAAGATGGCAAGGGCCCAAAAATAGTTTTAAGTTTTCCCCACTAAAGTTCGTAATAATCATCCAAAAACGTGTGAAAAATGGACACAAATGGATCCTTAGACGGCCGGCACCAGCCAGCAAACGCGGTTGTCCGTGAATCGTTAAGGATTTACCTTTGCCGCTCATGAAAAAAATCATTTCCTGGCTGATCTGTTACGTACCTCGAAAATACCTTCAGCTGGT
>DATHIE010000744.1:0-8366 GCA_035316905.1 Chryseolinea sp.
TCAGGCGAACCAGGCGCTTGTGTATTGCTTGGAGAGAGGCTCGTTTATTTCGGCGACATATTTCAGCATCAATACGAAGACAAAAAAGATTCGTTATGCGCGAGCAGGACATTGCCCGGTGTTATACTATCACGCAAGTAAACAACACGCTGAATACTTCAAAGACAAAGGTGTGGCGTTGGGCATGGTTCGAAACAAGAGCTATTCTAATTTTATTCAGGCGTATGAATTTGAATACAACTGTGGCGACGTGATGGTATTATACACGGACGGAATTACCGAGGCGAAAGATAGCAAGGGAGAAGAATTCGGATATGACAGGTTATTGTCGATAGTGTGTGAGCATCATTCTTTGTCGTCTAAGGAGATCCAGGATCACATGATAAAGCGACTGTATGAGTTTTCGGGAACAGATAATATTGATGATGACTATACGACTATGGTAGTCAAATTTAGCTGAGAAAAAACGCAGGATTTCTGACGCAGTGTCAGGGTATGCTGTAAGAACATAAATGTATAAATAACGTTAATAACTTATGATCCACATCAAAAGACTGCAAGAAGATGGAGCGGACATTATCGCGTTAATCGGCGAAATTGACGCCAGCTCCTCCATTGAGCTTGACCTGGCAATTGCAAAAAGTGTGGGAGAGGGATTTAGCAAGATCCTCGTTGACTGCAGCGCCCTGGAATACATTTCATCGGCGGGCCTAGGCGTATTCATGTCTTACATCGAAGAATTCAAGGACCGCCACATCAAGATGGTTTTATTCGGGATGAGTGATAGGGTAGCAAACACATTCAGCATATTAGGGCTTAATGAGCTGCTGCAAATAGGAAAAGATAAAGTTCAAGCAAAGCAGATTGTCAATGAACTATAAGTTTAAAGTTGGTTGTAGTATAGAAAACCTGAAGGATGTCCGGGACTTTATCCGGGCTTCCCTGAAGAATCATGGCATTTCTGATCTGGAGATAAGTGAGATCGTGCTCGCTTTGGATGAAATGTGCTCCAACCTGATGATTCACGCTCACCATTGTAACCCAGACGATCTGTTTGAGCTTCACATACACGTGGAAAAGAACAACCCACTGGTCTTTGAGCTGATCGATGATGGTACCGTGTTTGATATTAACGAATTCACTACTCCCGCTTTAGATAGCATCGTCCACGAGAAACGCAAGGGAGGCCTCGGAATACGACTGGTCAAATCGATAATGGACAAAATAGAATATCAAAAAACCGAAGGCAGAAATATTTGTCGGTTGGTTAAGAGCGTTCACTTTAAATAATCATTTACAAATCATGTTGAAGCGTGCTGCTCTTCTGCTTGTCTGCAGTGGAATAACTTTTTTGGCCTTTGGGCAATCGAGGACATCCCGGCAAAAGAAAGAAAAACCCATAGTCGTTTTTTCGGTTGCGGGAGACGTTGTCACTGCAGACGAATTCGTCTATCTCTACAACAAGAATCACCAGAACAAAGACCAGGATTTCACCGAACAAAAAATCCAGGAGTACCTGACGTTGTTCATTAACTTCAAGCTGAAAGTTCATGAAGCAAAGCGACGAGGTATGGACACTACTGCAGCGTTCGTAAAAGAGTACAACTCGTATCGTGATGAGCTACGCAAACCCTATCTGCCGGATGCAAAACTTACTGATAGCCTGATGCGACTGACCTACGAGCGACTGAAGGAAGAAGTTAAAGCATCCCATATTCTCGTCGCCGTAAAGCCTGAAGCCTCGCCTGAAGATACACTGAAGGCCTACACGAAAATTATGGACATCCGCAATAAGATCCTTCAAGAAGAAGATTTTGCTAAGGCAGCCACAACTTACTCTGACGATGAGTCTGCAAAAATAAATCAGGGCAGCCTGGGCTATTTCACGTCGCTGCAGATGGTTTATCCCTTTGAGACAGCAGCGTATGAGACCCCTGTCGGGCAGGTTAGTCAACCTGTTAAAACACGGTATGGCTATCATATTTTAAAAGTATTCGACCGGCGCCCTGCACGCGGTGAAGTTGAGGTGTCACATATCATGGTCCGCGCTGGCGATCAAAAGGATCCCGAAAAGGCAAAGAACACAATCTTCGCTGTTTATGAACAACTTCAGGCTGGCGTAAAATGGGAGGACTTGTGCAAGGAATATTCTGAAGATCCGGCGACCAAAGATAGCGGAGGAAGATTACGTCCATTTGGTACTGGGGGAATGGCAAGCGTGCCTGAATTTGAGAAAACGGCATTTCAGCTTGAGAAATCTGGAGAAATATCAGACCCGTTCCAGAGTCAATACGGATGGCACATCATGCGGCTTGAGAAAAAAATCCCATTGCAAAGCTTCGATGTTATGCAAGGCTCTCTTAAGAGTCGTGTTACTCGCGATGAACGGACAGAGCTATCGAAGCAAGCACTTCAAGCGAAGCTACGTAAGGAGTACCAGTTCTCAGAAAATGCCATGACAAAGAAAAATGTTCTTGCGCTGGCAGATTCAAGCCTTCAACGCGGATCGTGGAAACCTCCAGTTTCTCCCAGTCCTGACAAGCAGATCTTATTTAGCGTCCAGGGGACCGGCTATAGTGTGAATGAATTTTTTAAATATGTTCAGAAGAATCAAAAAGCGAACACACACCCCCCTGCAAAAATTTTAGAACAACTTTACAACAATTACACCGATGCGATCATCTTTCAAAAAGTGGAGGAACAGATCATACGCACCAACCCAACTTATCGCTATCTTCTAAAAGAGTATTACGAAGGCATTCTGCTTTTTGAGATAATGGAGAAAGAGGTCTGGAATAAGGCTGCAGAAGACTCGCTGGGACAAAAAACGTATTATAAAAACCACACCACCGACTACCAGGCAGGAGAGCGTGCGAAAACCATTATTTATTCTTCAAATTCCAAGGATATAGTCGCTCAACTTAAGAGCATGGTGGCAGCTGGGGACGACGAGAAAGCGAATGATTTTGTGTCCTTGAAGAAGGTTAAGGTGGAATCTGGCTACTTTAAAAAAGAAGATAAGGCCGTCCTTCAAAAGGTGGCCTGGGAGAAGGGCCTTTATTCCGTGGAAAACAATGGAATGTATTACCTTGCGTGGCTAAAAGATATACTGCCACCTGGTCCGATGTCGTTTGAGGAAGCGAGGCCAGCCATTATATCCGATTATCAGGCTTTTTTGGAGAAAGTGTGGCTGGAACAGCTTAAAAAGCGGTATAGCGTAAAGGTGAATGAAAAGGGGAAACAGTACATTTTACAGCAACTGCAGTCAAAATAATGTAGCTGGGGTCATTCGGTGGCCCGTTGGGCCTATTTTTGTCATTGTGTTGGTGTTTCTGTCCTCCTGTGATTTGATCAAAATGAAAGTAAATAATGCGGAAGGAGACGCCGACCGCCAAGCCGCTGCCCGGGCCAATGGGAGTTATCTGTACAAGGATGAATTGGTGGGCATCGTAGCGCCGGGTACACCCGCGCAGGACAGTGCCAGATTGGTGGAGGCCTATATCGATAGTTGGATAAGAAAACAACTTTTAATCCAGGAGGCGTCCAGAAAAATTGATATTAATGAAGCCCAGGTAGAGCGAAAAATTCTTGATTACAGGTATAGTATTATTGCATACGAATATCAGACCTATTATATCAAGCAGCATTTAGATACTGCGATTTCTTATGGTGAAGTTGAGAAGTACTATAAAGCCAATATCGATAATTTCATTCTCAAGCAGAATATTGTTCAAGGCACCTTTGTAAAGGTTCCAAAGAATGCGCCAAGGACCGGAAAGATCAAGGAACTGATTTTTTCCACACGCGAGAAGGATGAAAATGAATTAAAATCGTATTGTCTGAGTTTTTCAGTTGCGTACCATATTTCAGGGTCAAACTGGATAGCATTTGACGATCTTGTTAAGAACTCACCGCTGGTTGAGATCCCAAACAAGATCCAGTTCCTGAAGTCAAATCCTTACTTTGAGACATCGGATGAAAACTATCTTTATTTTCTCCGTGTACGGCAATACAGGATTCTTGACAACATATCTCCGTTGGAGTTTGTTATGGACGATATCAAGAACATTATATTGAATAAACGAAAAGTTGAATTAGCGAAGCAGTTGGAAGACGAAGTTTACAAGTATGCGTTGGATCAGAATGAATTTGAGATTTTTAACTAAGAAAAAAATTGAGCAGTCAATGGCAAAGGTCACCCTTATGGCGATAGCGTTATGTTCAAGCCTTTTCGCTTTTGGACAAACTGAAGGCGAAGAAAACAATGGATTCGTTGTCGACAAGATAATTGCGAAAGTCGACAACTACATTGTTATCAAATCAGAACTGGAGCGTGGGTATCAGGACTACCTCACGAATGGAGGCTCACCATCGCAAGAAGCCAAGTGTCAATACCTTGCAATGCTGGTGAGGAACAAGCTCATGCTTGCAAAGGCAGAGATCGATTCTATTATGGTACTGGATGCCGAGGTTGATTTGAACGCGCAAAATAGAATGGACATGATCCTGGCACAATCAGGAAGAACGATTGATGAGCTTGAAGCCCTTTATGGAAAAACCATGGAGCAGATAAGGCTTGAGCTTCGCGACCAGATCAGGGAACAGATGATTGTAAGCAAAATGGAAGAAGAGCTTACAAAAGGTATTGTAGTTACACCAGCTGAAGTAAAAAAATTCTTCAACAAGATCCCCAAGGATAGTTTACCATATTTCTCTGCATCGGTTGAGGTTGCACAGGTGGTAAAGATTGCTGAAGTGAACGAAGCGCAGGAGAGTCAAACGAAAGCCGAGTTGATCAGTCTCCGGAACCGAATATTAGCGGGTGAAGATTTCTCTAAGCTGGCAAAAGAATTCTCAGATGACCCTAGTGTAATTCAAAATGGGGGAGAAATGGGTTGGTCTGGTCGGGGCCGAATGGTGCCTGAATATGAGGCGATGGCTTTTAAATTAAAGCCCAATGAAATTTCTATGCCTTTTAAGTCGCCGTTTGGTATTCACATCATGCAGTTGATCGAACGACGGGGAAATGAATACCAATCTCGTCATATATTGATGTCGCCAGAACCTTCGGAACAAGATTTAAAAGATGCGGCGAGCTACCTTGACAGTTTAAGAAGTTTGATCGTCCATGACAGTCTGAAATTCCAGACAGCTGCAAAGGAGTACTCAGATGATGTAACAACGAAAGGGAACGGCGGATTTTTCAGTGACCGCGATGGCGGCCTTCAATTGACCGTGGATGAATTAGATCCAATTGTTTTTTTCAAACTGGATTCAATGAAGATAGGTGAGGTCTCCAAGCCAATTGCCTATCGTACGGATGATGGAAAAGATGCTGTAAGAATTTTGTTTTACAAAGCCAGGATAGCGCCGCACCAGGCATCTCTGGAACAGGATTGGACGAAAATTCAGGCAGCGACCTTGAATGAGAAAAAAGATAAAATTTTAGAGAAGTGGTTTCAAAAAGCGAGATTGGATGTCTTTATAAATATTGATGCCACATACGATAACTGCGGACTATTAGATGATCGATGATGACCAAATTTTCTTCTGATGTAGATGCAGCCAACGGCCTGGCTGACGCCTATAAAAAACTTAAAGCAGAGATTTCCAACATTGTCATCGGACAAGACGAAGTCGTGCGTCAGGTTTTAACCGGTATATTTTGTCAAGGACACTCCCTCTTAGTTGGGGTTCCCGGATTGGCGAAAACTTTATTGGTGCAAACCATCGCCACCTCCCTTGATCTTGAGTTCAAACGAATACAGTTCACTCCCGACCTGATGCCATCAGATATCGTTGGTGCTGAAACGATGGACAAGGAAAGGAATTTCAAATTTGTTAAAGGTCCTGTGTTCGCGAATATTTTATTAGCGGATGAGATCAATCGCACGCCTCCAAAGACGCAGGCCGCGTTGCTCGAGTCGATGCAGGAATACGCTGTTACAATTGCAGGGCAGCGCTATGAATTACCAAGGCCGTTCTTTGTTCTTGCTACGCAAAATCCAATTGAACAGGAAGGAACATATCCACTGCCAGAAGCCCAGCTTGACCGTTTCATGTTTAATATCAAGTTGACCTATCCTGCATTTAAAGACGAGGTGGAGGTTGTGAAGACCACCACATCAGATGAACAGAAGAAAGTATCGATGGTGCTTAGCGGTGCTGAGATCAGCTACTTCCAGCACCTCATCCGCAGAGTTCCCGTTGCTGACAACGTGATCGAATACGCTGTTGGCCTCGCCAGCAAGACACGGCCAGGCTTAAATGGAAGCACGGGTGTTGCAAATGAGTATTTGGAATGGGGTGCGGGACCACGTGCATCACAATATCTTGTGCTTGGTTCAAAATGTAACGCCATCTTAAATGGTAAATATTCTCCAGATATCGAAGACATTCAAGCGGTGGCAAAACCGGTCCTTCGTCATCGTATCGTCAGAAACTTCAAGGCAGAAGCCGAGGGGATAAGCGTCGACGAGCTAATCGAAAAGATGATTTAGTTATGACTTATACGTCAAGAGTTGTGGCGCCCCAACTCATAAACTAATGCAAGTTCTTCCCGCTGATTTACGCAGATTAAGCGCACGCTGATTTACGCAGACGTATGATTCAATCCCTGTAGTTGAGCGCAGGTTTTCTGTCCCCGAGCAATGCCTCATAAACAAAATTTTCACCACGACGTTTCTTCAGTTCTTTCCAGGACTCAGCAATTACATCCGGTGATTCAAACATATCGATGGCTGTTAGCGCGAGCGTTTTAGCGGCAACCATCATGCCTTTAAATCCAATAGATGTACCGCCTGCGGCAACAGCCTGCCAGCTGTGTGCTGGAGTTCCGGGAACCCATGTGGCAGTAGCTAGCCCAACCGTTGGCACTACCCAGCTCACGTCAGCTACGTCTGTGGAGGCGACGCCATCCTTCAGCTGGTAAGCTTCGATTTCGTTTGAACTCTCCAACTTGGGTACTGAGCCGCTTAATGTCTTCTGAATCTTTATTGCGAATTCCTTTTCTTGTTCATTGTAGGAATAACCTCCGACCGTGCGCAGGTTCTTATCCATCACCTTCGCCAGCGCTTCATTTGGCAACATATTGTAGACCCCTCCCATTAGTTCAACCTCCATTCTTGTCTCTGTACCCATTGCGGCGCCCTGTGCTGCCTTAACGATTCGTTCCCAAACAGCTTTAACCTCATCGCGGTCAGGATGTCGGACATAGTAGTATACCTCCGCGAACGCAGGCACAACGTTTGGAGCTTCACCACCTCGGGTGATCACATAATGGATTCGCGTTTCAGGTGTCACGTGTTCGCGCATCATGTTCACCATCACATCCATTGCTTCAACCGCGTCAAGAGACGATCGTCCTCTTTCAGGCGACGCGGATGCGTGAGAGGCAACGCCGTAAAACCTGAACTTGCCGTTCTTGTTGGCAAGTGTTCCACCTGTTTCTGCGTTGTTCAGAGACGCCGGGTGCCAATGAAGGACGACATCAACATCGTTAAATAATCCCTCGCGGACCATATAAACTTTTCCGGCACCGCCTTCTTCTGCGGGGGTTCCATAAAATTTAAGTGTACCGACCTTCTTCGTCGCGATCATCCAGTTTTTTACCTCGATAGCTGCAGCGGCTGACGCGGTTCCGAAAAGGTGATGACCACAGGCATGACCCGCAGTTTTACCTGGGATTGTTTTTACTTCGGGTAAGGCGTCTTGTGAGATCCCGGGCAAAGCATCATACTCCCCTAAGATTGCAATGACTGGTTTGCCGCTTCCATAAGTTGCAATAAAAGCTGTCGGTATTCCCGCTACTCCTTTTTCGATTTTAAAACCCGCCTGGGTGAGCGTTTCCTGTAGCAATGCCGAGCTTTTTGCTTCTTTATATCCCACCTCAGCGTACTCCCATATCTTTTTTGCAATGGTGGAATAAGTGCTGTACTTCGAATTGATTGCTTCGCCGACTTCCTGCTTGGTCTTTTGAGCGTTCACTCCAACAAATACGCAGCAGAAAAATGTAATGGACAGGAAAATCCTCATAGGCTTAAGTTTTGGGAAAAGTAAGCACCGTTGAACAGTAGTGCAAGCGGATCTGAAGCGGATTTGCGAGTTGAAGCGATGGGTCGGCGCGTTGCGCGAAGCAATCCCCAGCCGACAGAGCGCGCACGTCGCGAGCCTGCACCTTAGAGAATGGGGCAAACGTCTAGTTTACCAGAGCTTGTATTTCATAGGGAGGGGATTGCTTCGTCGTCGGACCCGACTGCGTCGGGACAACTCCTAGCAATCGCGTGGCTACTCTAATCCTTTTGCTTTCATCTTGCCGAATTCACGAATGCGGCGGGTCATGGCGATTCCGAAACCAGTCATAAGCA
>DATHIE010000745.1:0-3742 GCA_035316905.1 Chryseolinea sp.
CAGATCATCGCTATCGGAATAACAAACTACATTTATAAGTTCATTGTCGCAGTGGCACTCACGCCTGTAATTTATCTAGGCCACTCGTGGATCGACAAGTATCTCGGAAAAGCTAACGCTGAAAAGATCTCGGAAGAGGCTGCGCACCAAAGCAGGGGATTCTTCTAGTCGATGATCGATTCGAAACACAGCTCTTTAATCCTATCCTCTTCTCAAATTATCACAGACTATCGCAGCCGCCATTGCTGCGTTCAATGATTCAGCTTTACCATATTTGGGGATTGTTATCTTGTCCGTTATGAACCCTGCGAGCCCGCTTGATATTCCCCTCGATTCGTTTCCTATTACAACTAACCCACCGCGGCCAAAGTCAACGGTGTGCACGTCTTTGCCGTCCAGGAATGCTCCGAACATTCGAACTCCCTTTTTTCTTTCGAGATAAGTTGCCAAATCAGTATACAAGATCTTACAGCGAGTAAAGGAGCCCATTGTTGAGGCAATGACTTTTGGGTTGTAAACATCAGCAGTCTCTTCGGATGCAATGATTTTTGTGATGCCAAACCAGTCAGCAGTTCGAATGATAGTCCCAAGGTTGCCTGGATCCCGGATATCGTCCAACACTAATGCGAATTCGTTTGGCTCAACATCGAGTTGCTCTATAGATTGCATTTTGGCCACCGCCAATACCGAATCATTCGATTGAAACTCCCCGATACCTGAAAGCTCTTTGTCCGTTACTTCAATGACCTCGGCCGACTTTGGTAGTCGATTATTCGCGAGAAACTCATTGGTTGCAAGCAACAATACCACCTCAAAGTCTGACGCCATCAGTTCCTGAACACTCCTGACACCTTCTACGACAAAACATTGTTCCTGCTTCCGGTATTTCTTTAATTGCAAAGATTTGACAAACTTGATTTTTGCTTTTGAAAGCATACTTGTAGATTAGAATTTGGTCGCCTCGAAAAGTAAATATTTTCTCCTTGTATTCGTGCTAACAGCCACGTTATCTGGTTGTATTGGTACAAAATTCCTTAAAGAAAACGAAAAGCTCCTGTACCGCCAAAGCATTGAGGCGCCGAAGAATGTCAATGAAGAGGAGCTTCGTAATCTTTATGCACAACGACCCAATCGCAAGCTTCTCAGTTTACCCATTTCCCCGCTTGTTAGTATCTATTATTATGGATACAAACGTTACGATCAGGAGGAATACATCAAAAAGAAGGAAACCGCGGAAAAGAAGTACGACGATAAGATCGCCGCTCAAACTTCGCAAAGGAAGATAAATAAGTACCTCTTTAAGAAGCAGAAAAAGATCGATAAGATCAACTCGTTTATCGAAGACGGAAATCTGTGGATGCAATGGGGTGAACCGCTGTCAGTATTTGACAGCAGCCAGGTAACACTCACGCGCGAACGATTCCATGACTACCTGTTTTCAAAGGGATATTTCAAGAATACCGTTACGTCTGATGTCAATATGCGCGCGAAGCTTGTTCATGTAAAGTACACTGTTCATCCTGGCAAAGCGTATTTCATCGACTCAATATTTTACGATGTAAGCGATACGGCCATTTTCAGGATCATAAACAATAACGTTGATGAAAGTTACATCAAAAAGAATACGCGGTATGACCAGGAGAATTTAACCAAAGAACGGGAACGAATCGATTTGCTGCTTAAAGATTTTGGTTACTATGACTTTAGCCGCCAATACATCGACTATCAGGTAGACACAACGTTCCAGGCACCCGATCGAAAAGTTGCGCTCATTATTTCAGTTAAGGATCCTGCCAAACGAGGCTTTCACAAACAATTTAAGATAGATACGATCACGTTCACTACCGACGTCGGTAAGGTTATTCCCGGATTCGAAAGGTCGACCAAGTCATACCGTGATATTCATTATAAATTTTATGAGGACAATTATAAGCTGAAAATCCTCAGTCAACGCGTTTTCCTCAGGCCGGAAGATCTTTATAGCCGATCGAAAACCATTAACACCCAACGGCAACTTGGAAACGTCGATGCGTTTAAGTTTGTAAATATCAATTACGACACATCTGGCGGAAAGTTCATAGCGAACATATTTACCAGTCCTCTACCCCGCTACGAATGGACCAATGAAGTCGGTGTAAACGTTACCCAGGGATTCCCAGGTCCCTTCTATGTTATCTCCTTCAAAAAACGAAATTTATTTCGCGGCATGGAGACCTTTGATCTCAGCGGCCGATTTGGCTTCGAAGGAGTTGCCTCGGCGACCGAAGTTGATAACATTTACAAGAGTACAGCTGCTGGTATCAATGCGTCTCTTACATTTCCGCAGTTTATCTGGTTCTTTCGCGAACGTCGTAAAATCAAATTCGCCGAGTATAATCCTAAAACAAGGATTACGGCAGGATATCAATACACCGACCGCCCCGAATACCGGCGCACCGCAATCACGCTTAACGGAACGTATACCTGGCAGAACAACAAAAAGACAACTTTTTCCCTCACACCGATAAACGTCGGTGTAATCGACACTGCGAATCTCTCGACGGAATTCAAAAAGCTCCTGGTACAGCAGGACTCAATTGGAAACAACAGCCTTATAAACGCCTTTCGTCCGTCATTCGTTAATAGCATCATTTTTGGGGTCACGTGGAACCTGAACAGTTATGGAAGCATGGAGCACAACTCCGGATTTATTCGTGCTCAACTTGAAAGCGGTGGAACAATTTGGAATTTTATAGATCCAAAGTTTATTACCGACCTGGAGCTCGAGTACTTTAAATACATAAGACTAAGCCTCGACCTGCGTCATGTGGATCCCATTGATAAGAATACAGTTTTAGCTTACCGATTTAATTCCGGTATCGCATATTCATACTCGGACAACAAGAGCTTACCTTACGAGAAATTCTTTTTTGCCGGTGGAAGTAATAGTATACGTGCATGGCGACCCAGGAGATTGGGACAAGGATCTGCAAAACCGCCTCTTAGCGAGGACCCCAGGGCCAATGGGCTTTTTGATTATAGTATAGAACGTCCTGCTGAAATCCTGCTTGAGGCCTGCGTGGAATTCAGACAAAAACTGTTCGGGTTTGTTAACGGCGCTCTGTTTATTGACGCCGGGAACGTTTGGAACCTCAGGCCGCTTAATCGCGAAGTTGAAGATGGAACTATAGTTCAAGATAAAAGCTCGCAGTTTATTATTGATAGATTCTACAGAGAGATTGGTATTGGAACGGGCTTTGGTCTTCGCTTCGATTTTAGCTTTCTTATTCTACGCTTCGATGTTGGAATGAAAGTGTATGATCCTGCCCGCGATAAAGGCGAGCGTTTTGTTCTTGACAAAGTACGTTTCTGGAAACCTTACGCCACGTCGAGCGGAGACGGAAGCTATTATAATTTCAGAGAACCCGTGATATACAACGTAGGGATCGGTTTTCCATTCTGACCCCCTGGCCTCCTCAAGGGGTAGTCAGTCCGTTGGACTCATTGCATAATGAAATTGACAAATCCTTGAGTGTTGATTGTTGATTATTTTTTACGTAAAACTATCGCTCATACGTGAAAATAATCGCCAATGAAAACACTCAACATTCCCTCCTACGCGAGACGCTTCGGCGGGCAGGCAACATATCAACACTCAACACTCACGTGGATTCGACTCTAGTCTTTATATTTCAAGTGCCCTTTAGGGGATTTAGGGGTGCATTTCAAGTCCCCTCGAGGGGATTTAGGGTGGGGTATCAAT
>DATHIE010000746.1:0-2834 GCA_035316905.1 Chryseolinea sp.
ATCAGATTCGTTAGTTCATCTGCACCCATTCCGAAAAAAGTGGTAAGTGCGTGCGGATAAAAGCTTACTCCGAAGTGCGAAAAGGCACCATTCATAAAGACCTCAGTCGGTCGCGTACGCACACCTTTCAAGTAACAAAGCGGCATTTCTTCGCCTGTTTCATCATTTATGATCGGCTCAAAACAATCAATATCTTGAAAGATTAATCGCGGGTAGCGGTCGGCAAAACTTAGGATACTCAACCGCGAAATGGAGAATTGTCGTCCGTCAAGACTCCAGTAGTATCGCACCAGATCTCTGAGTGAGTCGGCAGGAGCATATTGACGGTACTGCATAGGAACTCATTAGTCATTCTAATCACCAACTTCCTTGATCCTCGCCTCGAGCTTCGTAAGAACGTTGTCCATGTTGACTTTGCGATGTCATAATGATGTGGTCCAGAATCATTGTCCCAAGTCTTGTACCTGCATTTACTTTCTGTTCTGTCATGTTTGTCGTTTTGTTTTGTAATTATAGTTGAATCTCGAATAAAATTGCTGGCAACGCGTGTATATTGGCCATATGGCCCATACCTATTCATACACTTGTTATTTAAATATACAGAATTTCATACTTATGAATTCTTCCATGCGTGAGTCGCTGGGTCTCCCGTTTTCGGGATTCTGTCGAAAACAGATTTTGCGATGGATGAAATGCAAGCCTGAAAGAGTGTGAAGCACGAAGGCAATTTGAATAGGACTCCGAACCGTTCTCAGTGTTTACGCGATTGTTGCTTACGTATCCGGCTAAGCGTTTCAGGAGAAATTCCTAAGTAGGATGCAATCATATGTTGTGGCACGCGTTGTGCAATCGTAGGGTATTTTTTTAAAAAATCGGAATAACGCTCCTCAGCTGTTGCACCCATCGAAGAAGCAAGCCGTTGAGTTTCTGCGGCTGAATGCTTTTGGAGGCCTTCGAGCCATTGTGTGGCCATCGCTGGGATGTGGGCTAGTACTTTTTGCATGGAGCCATCGTCAAACAGCAATACCTCCGAGTCTTCCAGAGCCTCGATAAAATATGGCGTTGGAGTTCCGGTTCTGAAACTGTGGTGGTCCCCTGTCCACCAATCTTCCACAGAAAACTGGATGATATGCTCTTTACCTTTATCATCAATGGTATAAGTACGCAGGCAGCCTGAGGCAACGAATATACCGTGCTTGGCGACCTCTCCTGCACGGATAATAAATTCATGCTTTTTTACTATCTGTGGAATGAACTGGCTTTTTATAAATTCAAATTGCTCGTCCGTTATAGAGATCTTGCGCTCAAAGAATGCACGTAATCTATTAAACATGGGAGTCGATTTTTAATTCATGCAAGAACAGACCATCCACCAACAACTTGTTATGCTATCGGGTGAATATGTCAAAGTTAGAGATCAATCTCGGAATGAAATAACAACATTTCCAGTTTTTCTGTCGGAAACAGATGTGCGTTGAAATAAAACACGAAACCTGAAAGGGCTGTTAAGCGCGAATAAGAAAAAGCACTGAACCAGACCATGGCTTGTGCACGGAGTAGTGCGTGGTTTTTTCTAACTCAACCTGTTCCTTATTTCTTGTCCCGACTGAGAACCGAGTATTATGAATTCTCGTTTTTTGTCGTTTTTCGTTCTTATATAGACTTTACCGTCATGCGGATAATACCCCATTCCCCACTTCTTACTTTTGTCGTAAGCAATTTCAACAATGTCTGATTTAGCTATTCTAAAGTTGGAGCTGTTGGCTCTTAAGAAGTCGTTCGATTTCAAGTCAAAGTCCTTAATCCTGTCAATATACTTCGTGCTGATATACGAATAGGGATTTTGAAGGTCTCCATCAATTGTCAGCGGCAACAAATTTGCTAAGGCGTCACTGGTTTCAACACCAACGGGGCCGTGTACTTTAATTCCAATTAGCTCATTGTCGGTTATTAGAATCAGAAAAGTCCGATTTAGTATTAACCAATAATACTCCATTACCACAAAATGGTTGTCAGAAGTGAATTTGAATTCGCTAATCCTCATTTGTTGGGCTGGGTTCAATGTCGAAATATCGTTCTACTTCTTCAATAGTCACTCTACAGAATATCTTTTATGCCTTTACTGGCATTACTCGTTCACAAACTCTTTAATGTTATCCCTAATGTATTTTATCCTCAATTCACTCAGATGCTCCTCCTTTTCCAGCTCGTAAAATTTAGTATCTAAGTCGTTTAAAGGATTACCCTCATAAGATTTGGTAAAACTCTCGATTGTTCCGTCATCATTTTTAGCCAAGTCGTCCTTAATTGAATCATAAACCAAATTAGCTTGGTTTACCAGTTTAGCAAACTTGGTAGCTCCTATTGTGGTAAAAGCTTCTCCTGACAAGTCGGCAAACTGTCCGCTGGAATTGTAGTAGAATTGATTGAAGCCGCCATTGTTCACTTCCGCCTCTAAAATCCACGTGACATAAATTGCTTTTTGCCCTTTCTCGAGACTCCTTACAATCGCTTCCTCATTGGAAAACTGATTGTCCATTTTGGACTGAATGTTATCAAAATGGCGCCTTTGAAGTTGTAAAAGATCTGACCAAATTCAATGTCCCATACAAAGTTATTAGTTGCAGTAATAAAGACACGGAGAACGAAATAATAAAACATAAATGGACAGCTGGTTGTTCCTTGCAGTTATGGCTGCCAACAATAAAGTGTTTTATGCGAAATCCAGGCAAAAAAATAGGCGTTATCAATGAGATTGCCTAAGGAAAAGTCTAATTTGATTTATGGTGATCTTTCAAGATTTCGTATAAAATATAGTTGAACGATGCCGTCTT